>NZ_BDUF01000061.1:3831-24176 GCF_002335525.1 Effusibacillus lacus | reverse complement strand
CAACGGTTTGACCGGGCAGACCGAACATCAAATCCAGATTGATCGAGGAAAAACCGGCTTGCCGCGCCTTTTCATAACTGTGGTAAACCGTGAGACTGTCATGCAGCCGGCCCAATTTTTTCAAAATCGCATCATGAAACGACTGAACGCCAAAAGAGAGCCGGTTCACCCCGCCCTCTCGCAGTACCTGCAGCTTTTCAGCGTTCACAGTGCCGGGATTTGCCTCAACGGAGATTTCCGCTTCTTCCGCCAGCCTGAAATGCCTGTGAAGGATGTTCATCATCCGCTCCGATTGCCTGGTGTCAAACATTGTTGGGGTGCCGCCGCCAAAAAAGACAGTCTGCAGCGGCTCCCAATTCATCTCTCGCGACAAGATCCCCATTTCGATGTCAAGGGCATCCAGGTACCGGTCCATAACCTCGCCGGTCGAGACGTAGGAGTTGAAATCGCAGTAGTAACATTTGCTGGCACAGAAAGGAATGTGAATATAAAGGGAACTCGGCATCATGTGAACCTGCCTCCCCCCAACGCGGAATGGACAAAGAATTTCTTGCGGGGGACCTCAATCCGGTTTCCCGCCACAAGCTGGAACTGCCGCCCGGCATAATACCGGCGCAGTTCGGTCAGCCATTCCCTGTCAATGTGGGAGAGTCTGTCCAGAATCGATTGGGCGATCGCCCCGGCCGAACGGTTATCCGCTTCCACCAGAACCGGTTCCCCATTTTCTCCCGCTTCGTACCGGGCTTGCCAGGGCAGGCGAGCCCCTTGCGCCAGGTAGCCGATTGCTTCCGGCAAAATGTTTGATTCTCTGGTCCACGAGAAAGCAAAGGAGAAAAGCAGAATGTCTTTCCGGTCCCAAACGTCAGCTGCGATTGGGTCAAGCTCATCGGAAAAAGCGGTGATTACGATCCCTCTTTTGTTTGCTGCAAGCCCTTCCTCGAGAGACAGGACAGGTATCTCAAACATGCCGCTCAATGCGTGGGCAAGCGGGGCGCTGGTCTCACCGGCAGGGGCCGCAAACTCATACTTTTGAAAAACGGGTGTCTGCTGAACCACCGCCTGCAGGGCACCCAGCACGGCAGCCGTCTGATCATAGCCAAAATTGACAAAGGTGTACCGTCCGTTGGACTCATTCGGTTCTCCCGGATGGTCTTCTTCAAACAATCTCAACAGAAGCCCGCCGTATTGGACAAAGTGCCAATCGCGCAAATTGTGGGGCGGAAAGGAGGATGCCCGTTGGAACATGCCTCTCAGGTAGTCCAGCTGGGCCTGGCCTTCGCCTGATTCCCGCACTTGTTCCTCCAATTTGGAGGCAAATGATGCGGCTTCTTCCTTGTGTCCAAGAAACAGCAGCAATTGCGCCATATAGAAAGTGATGCTCATGGCCTGCTCCTGCTCATAAGCCCGTGCAAAGAAATGAAGCGCCTCCTCGTTGTAAAACTCCTTCATCAATGCATAGGCAAACTCGTAGTTGGCCGCAGCAGCATCAGGCGCCAGCCGGACACAACGGGAAAGCGGCCCGAGCGCCGAGCCGAACAATCCTTCCTGCACCAATTGATATCCCAATTGGAAGCAGGGATTCGGATCCTCCGGATCGGCCACGACCCCCTCAAACAACTCGGCAGCCTCCTGTCTGCCCAGCATGCGCAGGACAAAGGCAGCCTTCTGATACACCCGGATGTCAAACTCCGGCCGGCGGAGGGCATACTGCAGCGTTTCCAGCGCTTTGTCATAATTGTCCGCATCCATGTGCTCGTCGGCACTGTCCAAGATCTGTTGAATTACGTCCGTTTCGGTATCCATCGGGTTCCCCCTGTGATTAATCCATTTTCAGAACTGCCATAAACGCTTCTTGCGGAACTTCCACCGAACCCACCTGCTTCATGCGCTTCTTCCCCTCTTTTTGCTTTTCAAGGAGCTTACGCTTCCGGGAAATGTCCCCTCCGTAACATTTTGCTAGCACGTTCTTGCGCATCGCTTTGATCGTTTCGCGGGCTATTACTTTGGTGCCAATGGCCGCCTGGATCGGAACCTCGAACTGCTGGCGCGGGATCAGTTCTTTCAGTTTCTCGCACAACACACGTCCGCGTTCGTAAGCTTTGTCCCGGTGAACGATGAAGGACAGGGCGTCCACCACTTCCCCATTGAGCAGAATGTCCATTTTCACCAGGTTGGAAGCACGATAGCCAATCAATTCGTAATCAAAGGACGCATACCCTTTGGTGCTGGACTTCAACCGGTCGAAGAAATCGTAAACGATTTCGGTCAGCGGCACTTCGTAGATCAGGGTTACACGGGTCTGATCCAGATATTGCATGTCAACGAACACCCCGCGTTTTTCCTGACACAACTCCATGACGGAACCGACATAGTCTTTGGGAACAATGATAGATGCCTTCACATAAGGTTCTTCTACCCGGTCAATTTTCCCGGTTTCCGGCATTTTGCTGGGGTTGTCGATCTCTATCATCTGCCCGTTTGTGGTGTACACGTGGTACACTACGCTTGGCGCAGTCGTAATCAGGGTCAGGTCGTACTCACGCTCAAGCCGTTCCTGAATGACTTCCATATGAAGCAGACCCAGGAATCCGCAGCGGAAACCAAACCCCAGCGCCGTTGACGTTTCGGGTTCATACTTCAGGGCAGCGTCATTTAACTCAAGCTTCTCCAACGCTTCTCGCAGGTCGTTGTAATCGGCTGAATCAACCGGGTAAAGGCCGCAGAATACCATCGGGTTGATGCCGCGGTATCCCGGCAGCGGCTCTGCCGCAGGCGCTTTCGCATCGGTAACCGTATCCCCGACACGGGTGTGTTTGACGTTCTTGATGGAGGCGGCAATATACCCCACATCTCCGATCAACAGCTCGTCTACCGGCGTCATTCGCGGCTTCATGGTTCCGACTTCCACCACTTCGTATTCGGCTCCTGTAGCCATCATTCGGATCTTCATTCCCGGTTTGACGGTTCCGTTTACCACACGGACATAGATGATGACTCCTTTGTAAGGGTCATAGAAAGAGTCGAAAATCAGAGCCTGCAACGGCTTGTCCGGATCACCGGAGGGAGCGGGAACCTTCTGCACGATCTGTTCCAAAATCTCTTCAATTCCGATGCCCGCCTTGGCGGAAGCCAGAACCGCTTCCGATGCGTCCAACCCGATGACATCTTCAATTTCTTGTTTGACGCGTTCCGGTTCTGCGGAAGGCAGGTCAATCTTGTTGATGACAGGCAGGATCTCCAGATTGTTATCCAAAGCCAGATACACATTGGCCAAAGTTTGCGCTTCAATTCCCTGAGCCGCATCCACGACCAGCAAAGCGCCCTCGCATGCGGCCAAAGAACGGCTGACCTCGTATGTGAAGTCTACGTGCCCGGGGGTGTCGATCAGATGCAGAATGTAGTCCTGGCCGTCCTTGGCCCGGTAATTCAAACGAACAGACTGCAGCTTGATGGTGATCCCGCGCTCCCGCTCAAGGTCCATGTTGTCAAGCAGTTGGGCCTGCATTTCCCGGGCCTGAACGGCGCCGGTATATTCGAGAATCCGGTCGGCCAGCGTCGACTTGCCGTGGTCAATATGAGCGATAATGGAAAAATTCCGGATATATTTCTGTCTTTCTTTTGCGTCCATTATTATTCTCCTAACCGTAAGAATGCTATCGTACATTATAGCACCCAGATCTTTCAGCCCGCAATCAATCTTTCGCCCGAAAAAAAGCGACGGCCGCATGACCGTCGCTTGCCTGACCTATTTCAGTTTGTCGCCAACCCACTCGATAATTCCCCGGGACAGATCCTGCAGCAGTCTCCCGATCCCAAAGCTGAGTTGGGTCATGGTCTCTCCCATCTCGCTTTTGGTGGATTCCAGCTGCCGGCTCCATTTGTCCCCCAATGTCGGCTTGGGCTGCACCACCTGTTTGCCAAGAACTGTCACCTGAATGGCTTGGTTGTCCGCGTCGACATGTATGGATTTGGGCGGTCCCCCGCTCCCGACCATTGACTGGATTCCCTTTTCCGCCGTATGAAATCCTACTCCCACAAGTACAACTGTCATTGTGACAAGGGCGGTGTACAGCAGAAACATTCGCAGGCTTGCCATGTCAGAATCCTCCCAATCTCTTACACCCTATAAAACTAGCTCTATTCCTAGTATGTTCGGGAGGATCGGATTCTATACCAAAGATTGGTTATTGCTTTTTGGCCTTGAGATCTTCGCGGATGAGTTCCGCAACCACGTGGGAAAGAAGATCTGCCGTGTAGTATGCTTCTTCCAGGGTATTCTCCGGCCCGCCAATTTCGATGATAATAGAATTCGGGTGAAGATCCTGGTTATATTTGGTGTCATAATCCTCGCTTCGTTTGGTGAACGCGCCTCTCGACAATCCGGGGTACATTTTCTGCAGCTTGTTATGCAGCTTTTTGGCGAACTCTTCATTCTTCCCGTAATTGGGGTTGGAACCGCCCACAATGAAGGATACCCTGGCTGCCTCTTTGCCAAAGATCTTGGCTGTCGTTTTATCCCGCGGAAGCGAATCCCTGTGAATGTCAAAGATCATGCTGATGCTGCTGTTTTGGGCCAACACTTCCTGAGCGGTTTTGCGTGACAGGTCATACTCGTTTTTCACATTGCCCTTGTACCAGTATTCTTCCTTCGTCTGAATCGCGCTGATGTTTTTATCCTTCAGGGATCGCAACAGCCGCTCTCCGACCAGTTCAATGTTCCGGTCTTTGTGGTAAGCCTTGTTGGGTTCTGTAACTCCAGGCATCTCGGGCAAGAAAGATTCCCGGTTATGAGTGTGATAAATGTAGACAAGAGGTTTTCCGTCTGTTTGGACCGGTTCCTTTTCTTTCGGTTCGGATGGCTGGGGCACTGCCCGGTCTGGAGTTTCAGGCAGTTGGTCGGGACCCGGTGGTTCCTTGAAGTCTGTCAACGGTTCAAAATCGGCAACTGCCATGGCCGCAATCGATCCGCCCAACATCGTCTCCGGATGTTCCACGTTAATGTCTGTCAACAAATAAAACAGCATGGAAACCACACCGGAACGGGGTTCTGTATTCTTACCCGGCCGGGCAGGTGCTGTGGAAGCGTACAGGGGGATCTCAGAACCCATAATGGAATTCAGCGATTGATGGCTGACCGAATGGAGCATGCGGGCGGAAAAGGAATTGCCGCTTCTGGAAGCCATCAACTGTACCGCAACCGCGCTTAACAAGACAACGAGAACGGCCAGCATCAGACTCATCGTGATTACGGTGAGCTGCATCTTGCGGGTCCCCATGTTCACCATCATGGTTCGGAATTGGCGATGACGCAGTTGGCGGTTCATTGAAATACTCCTCTCCATTGGATCTCTATCAGATTCATATGTTGCAAGATTCGCCCGTATGCCACTTGTCACAAAGAAAAAAGCGTCCCTCGGACGCTCATTGGTAGATTGTATTGCTAGATTTTTAGTTCTGAACTTCAATACTCCCGAGATTGGTTTCAGCGTATATCCTGTACTTGCCCTCACCAAAAGTTTGTGTGGCACGGGGTCCCGGCCCATTCACACGTCCTTCTGGCCCGGAAAGTCCGGAAATGGAGCCTTTGTCCGTTTTCCCTTCAAACCTTACGGAGCTGTTTGCCGGGAATGTTACGGAGATCCGTCCCATATCGGTCTTCAGCTCCCAATCACCCGCCACCGGGGTGGAAGTTTGGACTTTAACCTCCCCTTTGTCGGTACGGGCTTTAACGTTGCCCTTGACCTCACGGAGATCAACCCGTCCCATATCGGATTCCAAGTCGGCGCTTCCCACTTCGGTCGCTTTGATTTCCCCCATATTCGTGCGGATTTTTGCCAGGTTTTGAATTTTTTCCACCGCTACCCGGCCCGTGTCGGATTCCGCATTGACGCTTGCCACTCCTGCCACTTCAACTTCTCCCATCTTGCCTTTGGTTATAATAGCCATCCGCTTTGGAACCTGAAGGGTCAAACGAACGGAAGGAGGATTCATCCGCTGGATTCCGGCCCGGTCTTCGACAATGATCTTGGCGTTTTTGCCGTCCTGTACCCGAATCTCGATTTGCTTGGCTCTTTCCTCGGCAGCGGTACGATCAAGCAAATGGACGTTGGCATCCGCACGAAGATGAACTTTGTCTCCGTCTGTACCTTCCACCCGAATCTTCCCGACCGGGTTTTCAATCAAGAGTGATTCAGCGCCTGCGAGAGCCAGATCCTGGTCCTGAAGTGTCACCAGTTGACCCGGACCGAATCCCTCAAAAGCGCTGATAATGCCCCGGATACCATCTTTGTGGTACGACGTTGCCACACTGTTGACACCGTGAACCACTCCCGATATGGCCAGAACAAGAATTAACAGGAAGATGCTCTTGCCGTCCAGTTTCCAGGCAGGTCCTTCCCCATTTCGCGAACGTGACTGCCGCCACAAAATTTCGGCTCCAATCGCAATCAACACCAGGGGCCAGAAGTTCAGGGCTTTTCCGAACCAGTCGACCCCCGTCACTTTCGTCAATATGATGGAAAGTCCAAGTACAATTAGAGTTATGGCTAAAGGGATAATTCCCACTTTTTTAGGCATCCGGATTCTCCTCCTTGGCATTGCCCGGTTTGTTCGGTCTCTCTGCAGTCTTATGGTTTCCCTTGCGCTCTCTTTGCAGCATCCATATTCCCAGGAATACCAGCAGTCCTGCCACGAGAATGTCGTCAAATCCATAAATGTAGCGATAGACCCCCACTTGCTTAAGAAGCATTAAGGCACCAATACCTATCACAAGCCATCCGATCCATCTTTTGTCTGCAAACCAATCGACATTCACATTGCGGAAAAATGTGGCATTGGGATCCACCCGTTCGCCCCGTGCCAGTTTGTCTCTCTTCTGCAGGGCGTCAAAGATACCATAGAAGAAGAGAACGGGAATGGCGAAGGCAAACGGGAAGCCGCCAAGTATATCAATCATCCAGATGGAACCGAAGAACAGTGCCATCAGTTCGATGCCCTGACGCGTCAGTCCCAGGTACAGGTGTCCAAGCCCCGGCAGGAAAGACAGGACAAAGGTGAAAAATTTGCTCTTCGGCTCCCCGGTTCCTGCCTCTGCAGAGACTGATGGACGAGACTTGGCCCCATTTTTTCCCGGTTCCCTGTGAACATATATCTGTTCCGTATCCCGAACCGGTTCCCGCTTTGCCGTTTTGGCTCCCACTTGCGTTACGCATTCGGGGCAGAGTACATTGCCTTTTACTATTGTCATGCATTCACTGCATACATCCGTTCCGCAGAGGCGGCATTCGCCCACTGCCTGAACATCGGGATGATATTTGCAATTCATGATTGCTACCTCCTTTTGCCCAATAACTGGCTGATGTCTTGCACCCACAGTTTCAATTGCATTTCAGCCGTCGCTGTGTACATCGAAATTGTAGAATCCACTTCGGAAATTTTTGGCGCCACTCCGATGAAACCTTGGAACAGAAGGAATGCTGCCACAATGGAAGCGGCCATGTTCCGGAAATCCGTTCCCCTCCAGAAGCCAATCTTGCGGGTTGCTTCGGATTGAATCCTGGCCATGACTGCATCTGCAAAATCGCTGCCCGGATCCTCCAGAGGCATATCGTCCAACATAAGGTCCAATTCCTTCAGGAATTCGAACTCCTGGCGGCATGCTGTGCAGATTTCAAGATGTGACTCGATGAAATCCCTCTCTTCAGGCTCCACTTCATTTGCCAGATACGCGCTCAGACGTTCTTCGACGTGCCAGTTCGTCATGCACAGGTTCCTCCTTTCGCAACATGTCTCTAAGCATTTTTTTCGCCCGGCTCATCCGGGTCTCTACGGACTTGACCTCAATCCCCAGGATTTCGGCGATCTCCCTGTAACTTAGGCGCTTGTAATGGTACAGGATGACTACGTCACGATATTTTTCCGGCAAGTTGTCGACCATCTCGTGAAGCTCTCTGGTTCTTTCCGATGCCAGCAACTGTTCTTCCGGCGTTGGTTCAAGGGATTGGGCAGGCAATTCCTCCTGAAGGGGGGAAATCGAGGCTATCCCCGCACGCCTTGCTTTCTTGCGTCGAATGTCCAGGCATTTGTTTGATGCAATTTTGTAAAGCCATGATCGAAACTGCGCGTCTCCCTTGAAGTCTTTCAGTGACTGATAGGCTTGCAGGAACGCTTCTTGTGCCGCATCCTGCGCTTCCTCTCTGTCACCCAACATCTTCAGACAAAGTGTGTATATAAGAGACTGGTGACGCACGACCAGTTCCTTGTAAGCATCTGTTTCCCCACTGATGACTCGTGCGAGAATTTCTTCGTCCCTCGTTTCCAGGAGGTTCACCCCCTCTCACCTGTTTCACTGCTTTAGACGACGTCTTGCAACAAACCCCTTCATATAAAAACAAAAAAAATTCATAAGGTATTTCTTAAGTATTTGAACCGGCTCCAGCATAACAAAAAAATCCCTCCTTGTGGTAGAGGAGGGATCAATGCCTGAAATGCGGGCGTTCTTTATTCTTTAATGAGCAGCGCGCCAAGTTCCGGTTTTCCCTTGACGAGCCCTGCAGCATACACTGAATAAACGGTGTTGGGTTGCAGCTCGATTCCAGGCAGTGTCAGAACCACGTCTTGGGTTCCCGCCGCTCGTACTTCCAGGTCTACTTTGCCGGGGGTCACTTCCTGATAGTTGGCGATCCCTTTGAAGGGCACATTGACAAACAGAACATCACCGCCCTTTACAGCAATGTCCACTGCGGGTGCGTCCGGAGACGCGTGAATAAACCGGACTTTGGCTTTCCCTTCTGTTCCCATTTTGGCATTACTGGTTACCAGCAGTTCCAGATTCGCCAGTTTGCCAACGGCAGCGGCCGAATATTTCATACCCGCTTCCACAGTCAGCGTTTGCTTGATGACAGGATTTCCTTTCCCCCTTGCAGAAGAGGGGTAAATCTTGACTTCATGCCGTCCCGGTGACAAAGATAGGTAACCGGTTGCTTGTTTGAAAACCAAACCGGTTATTGCCGGTTTTCCATCTACATAGACATCTGCCGCAGGAGCATCGGGGGATGCGTGAACGACGCGCACCATTGCCTGTTGCGGCGCAGGCTCTGCCGCGGTGGCCATTCCGGAGAAGAATGTCGCCATCATAAGCGTCAGCAACCCGATCAGGATTCTCTTGACCATCTGCAGTTCCACCTTTCCAGTAATTTCTACACCGTGTATATCCTTCGCAAGAGAACGAAAAGTATGCATCTCAATAAGCATTCAATCCTGAAATAGCAAACCCCATCACGACGGATAATGGATTCCGCAACTGGATCTGTCATTATGTTGCCGCTTTAGTGCAGGAACATCGCTGCATCCTCCGGCGTAATGGACCGGTGCAGAGCCATATTCAAGCCGTTGGCCACAACGGTCGCAATGTCGTCCACGAATTGATCGACTTCTTTCGGTGTTACCATCAGGTTGTGTCCCAGCGGATGAAGAGTCTCAAAAATCAGCTGCTTCTTCTCCTGCTCGTTGAAGTTGCCGAACAACTGGGAGCATTGATTTTCGGGAACTTCCTGTTCGATCCGTTTCAACAGAAGGTCAATGGTGTCATAGGCAATGGTGACAGCATCCACCACTGTTGGAACGCCAATTGCGACAACATCCACGCCGAGAGTTTGCTTGTTAAGGCCTTTTCGCTTGTTGCCTACCCCGGCTCCAGGCGTTATGCCGGTGTCGGCCACCTGAATGGTAGTATTAACGCGATCCAGGGAACGTGACGCCAGTGCGTCAATGGCAATGACCAGATCAGGCTTGATGTTCTGGACAATTCCTTCCACAATCTCGCTTGTTTCAATCCCTGTGATTCCCAGTACACCGGGTGAAACGGCAGCCACCGGACGAAATCCGTCATTCAAAAGGTCGGTCATGTGTGTGTACAGGTGACGGGTCACAAATAACTTCTTCACAACCATGGGACCGAGAGCGTCCGGCGTGACATTCCAGTTCCCTAATCCCACAACCAATACTTTGGCCTGGTCCGGCAAATTCAGATAGTCCCTCAGTTCTTCCGCAAACCGCCTTGCCACTTTGTCCTGTAATTCCGGATCTTTCTGACGGAGTCCGGGTACCTCGAAGGTCAGGTAGTTTCCCTGCATCTTCCCGATCATTTGTGCGGCAATCTCATCTTTTACCTTCATCTTGGTTACCCGGATGCCATCTTCTTCATCCGTATCAACATCGACCCCAGGGATCTGCGCGGTGCCCTGCGCATTACCCGCCAATTGATGAGCTTCCACCGCCAGGTCAGTTCGGACCGAATATTGGGACCATTCCATAGTGTCTTTAGCTTCTTTCATCCTGGTTCCCCCGTTCATACGTTTGGTTAGGCTTAGTTTCACAAAATGGAAGGAGCTTATGCATTTCTGTGATTTTTCAGTTGCGTTGCCCAGAAACCCGTGATAAAATATCCATTGTCCGTTTGAAAAGGATCGTATTTTACGTGCTGTAAGGAGGTGAACAGGGTGCCGAATATCAAATCTGCGATTAAAAGGGTGAAAATTACCCGTACTCGTACCCTTCGCAATGCTGCGGCGAAATCCGCCCTTCGTACAGCGATCAAGAAGTTTGAAGTTGCTGTTGCGAACAACGATCTCGACAATGCAAAAGAATTGTTGCAGAAAGCAACTCGTTCTTTGGACAAGGCGGTTACCAAGGGCATCATTCACAAGAATGCCGCTGCCCGCAAAAAGTCCCGCTTAACAAAGAAGTTCAACAAATTGGGTGCGTAAGCGTTCCATACAACACATGACAAGGGGGCTGTGCCAAAAGCATTGTAGCTTTTGGCAAGCCCCCTTGTTCTATTTCTGATTCTGGTTGGCCAACTGCTGTTGGGCCATTTCCACCATGCGCTTCACCATGGATCCACCCAATTGGCCACCCACTTTTCCTGCCTGACGAGCCGTCAACTCTCCGTTATCCCCTTTCACCAACGGTACCCCGACCCGGTCGGCTGCTGTGAATTTGATGTCATTGGGATTTGCCGTGCACGACACATTAGGGGAAGGAGCAAGATCCTGCATGACCTCACATTTAAAGCGGTCCAGAGCGGTTCTCGCTTCCGGCACCAGCAGGCGATTACGGCGTGGCATATAGAACACCTCCCACCATAACTCTTTCCATATGGTGCCCTTCAGCGCCAACAAGAATGTATAAGGGCTGCCCCCTGTACTACATAACGGATTTGACTTTCCTTGGCATTGTCAGCAGGAACATCTCCAGTGCCTGCCGATCCTCCGTTTTCCCCGTCTTGATCTTATAATCAATGTCTGCCAGTTCCATAAGAAGAGTTTCCAACTCCAGCTTGGTATAGCGTTTGGCTTGTTCACCCGCCACCTTGCAAGCATAGGGGTGAACCCCAATGAGCCCGGCAATTTGCTGGGATGAGAGACCGCGGACACTTTGAATCTTGACTTGCAACATGATCCGGACTTGCCGGGTAATCATGAACAACAGATAGATAGGAGCCTGTTTGTTCTTAATCAGATCTTCCATCAAGCGCAGAGCCTGTTCCGTCCGCAACCGGACCACCTCGTCGACAAAGACAAAGATGTCTTGCTCAAGAGTTCTGGAAGCCAACAGATCTACGGTTTCCTCGTCAATCGTTCCGTTCTCGCCCGCATAGAGCGATAATTTGTTCAGTTCTGTGGAAAGAAAGGACAGGCTCGAACCCGAAGTGAGCACAAGCCTTGCAATTGCTTCCCGAGTGATGGCTACACGAGCCCTGGATGTTCTGGCGAGAATCCAGTCAAGCAATTCCTGTTCCTTAAGAGGGAAAAAGGGTACGACTTTTCCGGACTTCTGTGCCGCCTTGGTAATCTTCTTTCGTTCGTCCAGTTTATCGGCATAAACTGTCAGAATGAGCGTGGAAGTGGAGGCCGGATTTTCCAGGTACCGCAGCAACATGTCCAGATCGTGGTCATTGCGGGCCGATTTGGAACCCGTGAAGAAAACCGCATTCTGAACGATCACCAAACGTCTGTCGTTCAAAAACGGCAGTGTCTCCGCTTCCTGCACTGCAACTTGCACAGGAGTTTCATCGCAATGGAAACGAAGCGTGTTGAGGGAATCGCCCGGATTCACAGCCTGTTCGATCGCCTCGACAACTTCCCGGATCAACAGCTGCTCGGTTCCATAAAGAACATAGATCGGACGGATGACTCCTTGCTTAATCTCTTGCATGATTTCACGATAAGACATGCTCATGACTCCCAAAAAGCCGTGCTCTTCCCGAAAGAAAAGCACGGCTTCTTTTTGTTCAGCATACCGGATTTAATGGGATCTTGTAAACTGTTTGTTTTTCCTGGCTACAAGGGACAATCCACCGAGCGTCATTAACCATTTGGCCTTGGACGCTTCCTTCAGAACCGTTGCGGTGACCCCTTTGGTCTTAAATCCTTTGACGTTTCCTACACTGACTTCCGAACCGATGGAAGCCAAAGTTCCCATGTAGTTGAAGCTGAATTTTTTCATAGGCTGCCCGTTCATAAGTGCCTTGAGGTTCTCCACCACATGTTCTCCCATTTGACCCGCCAACTGGGCGGTTGGCGGAAGCGGACGCCCGTCTTCGCCGATAAAGCAGGCAGAATCTCCGATCACAAAGATGTCTTCGTAGTTGACAGACTGGAGAAACTCATTCACTTTCGCACGTCCCCGGGGATCGCAGTCAAAACCCGCTTCTGCCAACAACGGGTTGGCGCGGACGCCGCCGGTCCAGATGATGGTATTGGCTTCAATCTTTTCGCCGGTTGCCAGTTCCACTTCATTTTCCCCGACGCGTACAATCTTTTCGTTGGTACGAACCTGAACGCCTTTTCGGGTCAGTACATCGAGGGCTGTTTCCCTCAAGCGCTCGTCAAGCATAGGCAGGATGGTGGGGGCTGCTTCCAGATTGATGAGTTCAATCTTGTCTTCCGGAATTTTGTATTTATGGGCAAGATGCGGCAGGTATTCGGACAGTTCGCCGCACAGTTCAACACCGGTTAACCCGGCGCCGCCAACTACGATTCGGAGCCGTGCGGGATCTTTGTCCGCAGCATACAAGGCAAACATTTCATCAATGTGGGAACGAACCTCTTTGGCCGTTTCCAGACTCCGCAACAGCAGGCTGTGTTCGGCCAGTCCCGGAATGCCGAAGAACTCGGGTGCATTTCCAAGCGCGAAAATCAGGTAGTCATAAGAATATTCTCCGCCTTCCCCGATCACTTTCTTTTCCGACGGGTTGAGAGATTTGATGGTGTCTTTCACAATGGTGGCTTCCGGGCTGTTTAACACTTCGGAGATTTCCACATAGTAAGGATCAAAATCGTTTCGGCCGCCGGCCGGTTCATGCAGGAGAGTGGTGAAGTAATGGTAGGAATGTTTGTTGATAATGGTAAACGGAATTCTGGCTTTCTGCATCTTGACTGCTGCAGCCATGCCGCCATATCCGGCACCTAATATCAGCACTTTTGCCACTTGATGATCCCCCTTGGAAGTCGGTGCTAAGATGGAATGAGTTCTCTTAGTGTTGGAAGAAAGAGTATGATACATGCACCAACTAAAATATGTACACTTTGTGAAATTTTGTACCCACTTTATTATATATCATGTTTCAACTATTTGCTACTTTTTTCACAAACTTTTTTCGTCCTTGGAAATACTAGCCCTGTGGCTCAGGAAACAAAAATCACTCGACCGGTTTGTACAGAACTGGCCGAGTGTTCCCGATGAATGCTATCCGATCCAGGCAGCGACCAGATAAGCTACCGTTGCCGCCAATCCCCCCACCAGCATTGTTTGAAATGCCCCTTTGACCGGGTTGGTACCGGTGAACCTGCCTTTTACAAATCCGAATACAAACAGGGCGATCAGTGTCACAACTGCGGAAATCACCAGCGCCAGCCGGGTGTTGGCAGTGAAGAAATAGGGAGCCAGAGGGATCAATCCGCCAAAGATGTAAGACAACCCGATAGTCAAAGAACTGTTGCGGGCCCTTTTCGGTTCGGGCTCTTCCAAACCCAGTTCAAACTTCATCATGAAATGGACCCAGCGTTCCGGGTCTTGGCTGATCGCATTGACGGCTCCCTGTACGTTCTCCTCAGGCATCCCCCATTCCCTCAGGATATCAGCCACTTCTTGCCGTTCCCGCTCGGGAAGTTCCACAATTTCCCGTCTTTCCCGTGCCAGCTCGGAGAAGTAGTGCTCCCGGTCTGTCCGGGCAGCCAAGTAACCTCCCAGGCCCATGGCAATGGAACCTGCGGCAATTTCAGCCAATCCCGCTATCACCACCAACTCGGTTACGGAAACACTGCCCGACAAGCCGGCCGCCAGCGCAAACGGGACTGTCAAACCGTCTGCCAGACCGATTACGATGTCCCGGATGACAACAGGCGCCTCAAAGTGTTTTTCAATGTGCTCTGTCTGTGGCATACAATCCTCTCCTTGATGAATTACCTTAACAACCGCAACCCGTTCAGGATGACCAAAAGGGTGCTCCCCTCATGGCCAATCACTCCCAACGGCAACGGCAGTCCCTGTGTAAAATTGGATAGTATCAACAAGATTATCACAAAGATGGAAAAAATAATATTTTGCTTGATAATTTTTTGTGTCCTTTTTCCTAACTCAATGGCAGCGGGAATCTTGCCAATATCATCGTTCATCAGAACGACATCGGCTGTCTCAAGTGATGCATCGCTGCCTGCTTCTCCCATCGCAATGCCTACTGTAGCCGTTGCCAACGCAGGAGCGTCATTGATGCCATCTCCCACCATCGCGATTTCCCCGTAAGTCTGCATCAGTTCCTTTACTTTCCCGACTTTCTCCTGCGGCAGCAAATCTGCGTAAACACTGTCGATTCCGGCCTTCGCAGCAATCGCTTCCGCCGTGGATCGTCGGTCCCCCGTTAACATGACGGAGTGAATGCCCATTTTTCTTAACCGGTCAATCATTTCCCGTGACTGATGGCGAATGGAGTCCTGTACCGCCAGAATTCCGGCCAAACCCTTTTGGTTTTCAATGACGATAACGGTTTTACCCTCTCCGGCCAATCGTTCCATAATCCTCCCTGATTCCGGAGAGACGTCCGTATCGTTCAGAAAAGCGGGTTTGCCAATTCTCCAGGCTTCTCCCTGATAATTGGCAATGACTCCTTTTCCGGTAATCGCTTGCAGTTGACTGGGGCGAATCAGCGTTAACTGCTGTTCCAACGCTTTCTCGACAATGGATTTGGCAATGGGATGTTCCGACATGCTTTCAATAGAAGCGGCAATTTCCAGGATTCTCCTCTGGTCATATCCCTGAAACGGAATAATGTCCGTAATCTGCAAACGACCGGTGGTCAAAGTTCCTGTTTTGTCCAGGGCAATGGCGCGAATTCGCGATACCTGCTCCAGACATCCTCCGCCTTTAAAGAGAATTCCCTTACGGGCCGCGCTGGAAATGGCAGACAAGGTGGCGGGCATGATAGATGCCATCAACGCGCAAGGAGAGGACACCACCAAAAACACCATCGCTTTGTACAGGCTTTGGTTCAAGCTCCATCCCAACAGAAAAGGAGGAACCATGATGAAAATAAGAGTCAGTGCGATCACAGTTTTGGCGTAGATGCGTTCAAACCTCTTGACGAATTGCTGCGTCGGCGGCACTTCGTTCTGGGCAGCCTGCACCAATTTGATGATCTTGGCGAACATGCTGGATTCGTTGGTCCTTGTTACCTCAATAAGTAATGATCCGCTGCCGTTGAGTGTTCCGGCAAATACCTCATGACCCGGCTCTTTGTCAACCGGAATTGATTCCCCTGTTATGGCGGCCTGGTTGACGCTGGAAACTCCCTCTCTGACAATTCCATCGGCCGCTATCCGGTCCCCTGGCTTGGCGATGATCAGATCGCCGATCCTTACTTGATCGGCGGGCACCGGTATTTCGCGGCCACACTGATAAAGCAAAGCGGTTTCCGGCTTCATTTCGATCAGTGCGGACAGATCCCGGTAACTGCGCGCCATCGTATACTTCTCAAGAGCTCCGCTAACCGCAAAGATAAAGATGAGGATCGCGCCTTCCATCCAGTACCCGATGCTGGCTGCTCCACATGCTGCAAACAGCATCAGCAGATTCACATCGATTTCCCGTTCCTTGATCAGGGTGAGCAAACCTTCCCGTGTCTTGGCTGCCCCCCCTATGACAAACGCTAGAAGAAAGAGAAGGTTTGCCCCATTGAAATCTGCCCGCTCAAGGAGCCAAGCGGCAACCAGCAGCAGCCCGCTGACTCCAGCCGCTATGGCTTCGCCCCTGCTGCGGACAAAGACCATCCAGTTCGCGTTGCGGGAGCCTGACAAATACATAACCTCTCCCTCCTGTCAGGTTCGTTGATTCAACCATTGAGAACCGGAATCAATCCCCTAAAAATGCCACATGCTGCCGTCTTGTCAGACGGCAGCATGCAGAATCGATGATTTCCTTATTTTTACTATACTACGAAAACGAAAGAAATGGAACAAAAAATGAAGAAAATGAGCAAATTTCACGCGAGAATGCTTCTCATTGTCGATCTTCTCCAACCGTAAATCAACAGGCAGGCCAAGCTGGCAAATCCTGCCGTGGATGCGGTCTGCTTGATAACGCGGGTTGACAGGACCGGTTCATACTTTTCATTCAGCACCGCCAATTGGGGGATACCATTTATCTCTTTCTCGGTCATCAGGCGTTCTTGTGAGGAATTGTAAAACACAGTCTGCTTAAATGTCTTGATCCCCCTGTCAAACTCAACCTGAGCATATTCGATGATCTGAGGTTCCTTCCTGAGCAGAAGTTCCTGCTTGCGGGTCTCAAGACGGGTCAGTCTTTGTTTAAAGTTTACTTCGGACTGCCGCAGCTTGTCTGTTTTTTCCCGAAACATTTTGATCAGCATGTCCGCATCTTCCCGGGTCAATTTTCCGGCGGAAAAATCCGCCTCAACTGCACGAATCGGCTGTTCCCACTGAGACAGGGTGGCTGCCGTCTGTTGTTTTTCTTCTGCGATCGAGACCGTCTCCTGCTCGATCGCAGCCAGTTCCCGTTCAATGTTTTGCAGGTCTGATGTGGAAACGGTTAGGGTTATAGTATTCCATGGCCCAAATCTGATATGGTCGGTTTCAAGACCCTTGTATTGGCTCTCGAGGGTTGCCTTCGCTGCCGATTCCCGACGATCAAGAGCATTGGCTTGTCCGTCTTCAAATTGAGTCAAAACCATCGATGCAACTGCAAACAGAAATACCAACCCGATTAATTTGCGTATCAAGAGCCCTCTCTCCTTCTTGTTCAATTTTCCCTACCCCTGATACATCTTTATGCGCGAACTATGAATCTATGACTGCCTTGCTTTCAAGCTGGTAGACTTACGTGAAAAAGACCGCTGATTGTTCAGCAGTCAAAAAAACTGCCGCCGACGGCGACAGTTTTTCGAACTACTTTCTTAGTGCTTGCTTTATTACTCCGGGGCTATAGAGAAACAACTACTTATATCTATCACCAACCCGAAAATAGTCCGGTTAAATAAACAAGCAATATAAAATACCCTAATACTAATAATATTAAAAAGTTTCGTATCCCTCTTTTACTGACAGTGGTAGGCTTGTAATAGATATAAATTATAATGAAGTAAAGGCTCCACGCCATAACACCAGAGAATAAACCGTTTAGCACTATAAACATATTCATTTCTTTTGCCCCGGGAAACCAATAAAGAAGCCAAAGCATCCAAATAACGGTCGAGAACAAACCAATTTTATAGCCAAGTTTCATTCAGGTACCTCCGAATATCAATTCGGGAGCTTCTATGGAATAATTTCTACTATCTGAATCTGGTCATTCTTAAACTCCAATTTAACAACATAAGTTTTTAAATCAGCCGTACTAAAAGAAATTCTCTTTTCCCTCAAGGATTCCCTTACTGATAAATATGATTCAGTGCTTCCAAGGTTCATTTTCTGAATGACACCAGCCCATACTTGATGAATCGAAACCATTTTGACATTTGTTTGGCCCTCTTCGTAAACCCCTAAATGCATGATACTTCCATATAAAAGAGAGGGTTGTAACGCCTCAAACCAATATTTTTTTGACTGACCATCATAGTAGACGTGGGTCAATTTCCAGTCAGAAGGCAGATTCGACCTTATACTTTCCCCGACTTCAGGTTTTATTTTGCCTAAGAACTCGACATCGGCAACATTGTTGTAATCCAATCTCCCTTTGTAAAGTTTCTGAAAGTAGGAACTTACAAGATCGGATTCAAGGCTTAACGAAAACATTAGAATGGATATAGATACTGATAGAGTAACTACTAAGAAAACTCTTGTCCCCCCATTTTTAGAAAATTTGACAAGATAAGAAACTAGCCCCCCAACAAGTCCTGCTACAGATGGGATCATGATAAAACCATACAATATGATTATTTCAACATATAGAATAGGAAAGAAAAAAACAAAGATCATTACAGCAATTAACGCAGAGAAAATACTCGTTAGTTCTAAAGCATTTAAGGGCTTCATAGATGAATTATTCACATTATCCCCCCTTGAGGGGAGGGTTTACCTCCCCTTCGGTTTAAGAGTTTATTGATCAAGCCCCAAAAAATTTGTAATTTCATTGATTACCCCTGAGTTGCTTTGTATTTCGGTGTGATAACAATTTTCGCATTTCTTAGGAGTAAAATTATTTGTAAAGTTACTTAACCCATGTGCACTTTCCTTTGAAACCACACCATCATGTTCCAATTCATATGGTTCTCCCGTTACTTGATCATACGCTGTCAATGTGCCAGCGACCGACATCACTTTAATATTTTTATTAAAATTACCTCTCTCTTCGTTCATTTTGTCAATATCTCGCCCGTAAACGGTTTCCGGCATTAGATCATGCTTAAATTCGCTCGTTATAGGAGACCCCAACGTTACAAGTTTTAACACTTTTTCGCCGCCTGAATTTAGGATATATCTTGTCGAAGCAACGCCTCCCATACTGTGTCCGACTAGATTCACATACTTGGTTCCGTATTTTCCCTCCATTTTATCCAATACTTTCTCAAGTGCTTTAGCCTGATTATCAAGATAATCTGTATTATTTGCTAATACAACCTGAACAAGAGGATGAGATGTATCAACTGGATAATCTTCGGTAGGAGTAACACTTATTTTTTCTTGAATAACAGCCGTACTATTCTGATAAGATATACTGACTCCATCAAAACTTACAGTATATTTGTTGGTTAGTTTACCGTGACCACTATTTTCGAGAGAGCTAATAGTGCTATCAAAGGTTTTTGATCCCCCAGAAAAACCATGGATAAACACCGTGGGAACCCCTATTGTCCCGCCATTAGCCCTGGCATTCTCTGCCATGCTGTGATAGTCTTCCTTCGCTTGTTGTGCAGTTGCTGCCGTATTCATATCTCCATTGGCAATAGCTTTTTGGTATATCATTTGGTTTTTGTACCATTCTATTTTTGCGTCCATAATGATCTTGTTTTGATATTGGACGTTGGAGATTTCGTCATATTCTAGTGGTATGCTACGAGCGAAATAGAGACTCGCTAATTTTTGGGTATCCACTGCTCCACTTGACTTAGGAGTACCTGCAAAGCCTGCGTTACTAGCCAGCAATTCATTGGGACTTGGCAGTTGATTATCTCCATCATTTCCATCGTCGGAGTCATCATCCCTATCCGAAGAACCGCCCCCGCCTGAAGACCCTCCGCCGCCATTGCGGTATTGATCCCGAATCCGCTCTGCTTCTTCGTGAATTCGGTCCCGTTCTGCCTGATCGTCTGACGAATACCATCTGTCTGTCAAATCCACAATTCGTTCTTGTGCCTCGCGAGGTAAATTTTCGTCCCCTTCCTGCCAATGGCCCGTGGGATCCACATACCGGAGAGGATTGTTTGACACATAGCTATACAAATTATGACTCGATGGCATTCCTACAAATCCCTGGAATGTGTCTTTCGACGTGAATCTGCCGACTTTAGCCGAGTACCACCGTGCATTGTAATCCAACAGTCCGGATGTGGGATCGTAGGTTTGCCCGGTATAGCCGTGCGTGTTGTAGGGGGCGGTGACTCCCGTATACAACCCGCCAAAGACATCGTACCGGTACTCCATCACCTCATTTCCAAGGTGATCCGTAAGCTCGGTGACGTTGCCAAGGGCATCGTACCCGTAGTACATCAGTCCGCCACGGGTGTGCAGGTTGCCTTCCCGTCCCTGGTCTTTCCGCCCATGGAACCCGAACATTTTCTCGGAGATGATTTCTCCTGCCCCGTAATGGTACGCGCGAAGCGGAGATCCGGCTTC
>NZ_BDUF01000061.1:0-3758 GCF_002335525.1 Effusibacillus lacus | reverse complement strand
GGTGTATTCTTTCAGCAAGTCCGATCCCGCATAGAGGTAGACGGTTGTCTCATTCTTTAACCGGATGGGCGGTTTGGAACTCTGCCCGGATGCAGATCCTCCCTTGGATATGCCTCCCGCTTTCTTCACTTGGCCGGGTGCGGTTTCCTTTCCTTTGCCGTTCGACGGTCCTTTCCCGTTGCCGTTTGAAGATTTCTCACCCGGATTCTGACGATGTTCTGCCGACTTTCCGTGTTCTTTGTCATGACCCAATGCCCGTCCGTTGTTTCCTTGCGTCTTGCCTTGGCTCTGCGGAAAATGGACATCATAGAACCATTCGTCGCGATTCGCTTTTCGACCAAGCGCATCGTACGAATAAGTGACATACGATTTGTTCGGCAGCGTGACCTTCGCCAGACGGTCATCCGCTCCATATTCATACTGGAAGGGCCCTTTGTCAGTCAGTCTGGAGACCAGGTTGCCGTTCGGGTCGTAGGAATACTCCGCGGTCCCCGCCGACAGCAGTTGGCCTGCCGCATCGTACGAATACACAGTCGTCCCGTAGTCATCCGTCATGCGGATGCGGTTTCCAACCGCATCGTATTCGTACGTTACACGGGCGGAAGGAAGCAGTAGATATTCCGGATCGATGTCGCGGTAGAAGTCCAATTCTTCTTCCGTGTATCCCACCTCAAGCAACTCTTCTTCTGTATATCCTTCTTCCAACAATTCATCGTCCGGCAATCCTTTTCCTTTGCCCTTCCCTTTTCCTTTGTGGCCGTGTTCTCCGTCTTGACGGTGCCCTTCGCTGTTGCCCCGTTCATTGTCGTGGCCGTTATTGCCTTGATTTCCGTTACCGTTTCCATTTCCTTGTCCATTGCCATTGCCAGAGCCCGGGTTCCCGTTCCCCCCTCCATTGCCGTTGTTTTCCCCGCCCCCGTTGCCATTCCCGTTGTTGGCATAAACGTTGGCAAAGTTTGCCGGTAAGATTGGATAGTCAGGATTGAACACGGAAGAGGTGGAAGCCAATAAGAAATCCTTAGGGTGAACGGCACCGCTCTGCCCCTTTCCCTTGCCTTCCTTGCTTTTTCCTTCCCCATTGCCGTTTCCGTTTCCTCCCCCGTTTCCATTGCCACTTCCTTTTCCAGGCTTGGATTTGTCTCCCGGAACCGGAACTGTATCATCGGGAGTCGGCAACACATTGCCCGGGGGCAATGTCGTTTCGTCATTGGTTCCCGGATTCTGTTGTGTAGATGGAAAGTATTTCGCTCGAATTTCTTCAATTTTTTGTTTGGGATACGTAACTTCAACCAGACGGTCGAGTGCATCGTACTTGAACGATGTGACAGCGCCGTCTTCTTCCACCTGCGACAAACGGTTGCCTACCGCATCGTAGGTGTAGCGGAGGGAACTTTTCACGCCGCTGGCGTTCTTGTTGATAATCGACAGAATCTGTCCGTTCTCGTCGTAGCCGTATACGGTTGTGATGCCGTTGGCGGCTGTTCGTTGTGCGATTCGGTTCGCCTGGTCGTATTCATAGCGAGTCATACGGCCGTCCGGATCGGTGACGGTCGTGACTTGACCCAGCGAATTGTATTGATAGCCTGTGACTAAACCTTCCGGGTCGATAACCTGGGTGAGGTTCCCAACCGCATCGTAGGCTAACGATGTGGTTTTGTCCAATGTCACGTTGTCAATCTGGATTCGGCGCCCCAATACATCGTAGGAGTAGGTCTCCGTCGATGCGGGGCTGGTCGCTTTGATGAGACGGCCCAGCGGGTCATATTCATACCCCAACTGTTTGCCGTCTGCATACAGAATCCTGGTCATCTCGGAACGTGCATTGTAGGTGAAGGTTGTTCGCTGACCATTTGGATCGACCTTGCGGATCAGGTTCCCGACCGCATCGTACCTGTACTGGGTTTTACGGCCTAATGGATCAATCTCCGCAACCAAACGATCCATTTCATCGTACTGTTTCGTCGTGACATGTCCGTTGGCATCGATCATTTTCACAAGGTTGCCAACGGCATCGTATTCGTACTGCGTTTTATTGCCAAGCGCATCTACAACCGCCGTCAACTGGCTGTTGTTGTCATATTCGAACCGTGTCTCGCGGCCCAAGGCATCAATTTTGGATGTCAGACGGTTGTCCGCATCATAAATAAACCGTCTCTTGTTTCCTTTCCGGTCCATTTTCTCAACCAGCCGTCCTAACGCGTCGTACGCATAGGACTCCTTTTTGCCAAGCGGGTCGATCACCGCAATCAGACGGTCTGCCGCATCAAATTCAAATTGTGTTTTCCGCCCCTCCGCATCGAGAATTTCGGTCAGACGGCCGAGGGAGTCATACGAATACCGGGTGGAATGATTCAGGGCATCGGTGGCCCGGATGACCTGTCCCACCGCATTGTATTCGTAGGTGGTGTTATTGCCCAGTGGATCGATCTGTTTGACCAACCGGTTGCCGCTGTCATACTCATATTTCCAGACGTTCCCGAGCGGATCTTTACGAGAAATAACATTCCCAACCGAATCGTATTGGAAGTTATGAGCATGGCCCAGTTGGTCGATGATGCGGGTCAACTGCCCGATTGCATCATACTGATACTGGATCTTGTTGCCCAGCGCATCGATCTTCGCCACGACCCGGCCCAGTTCGTCGTACTGGAATCGGGTGACATTCCCTTTCGCGTCGGTGATCGTTTCCACGTTCCCCAGCGGCGTGTAGGAATATTTCGTGGTACGTCCCAACGGATCCGTGATTTCCGTAACCTGCTGCAGCAGGTTGTATTGGTAACGGGTGGTGTGTCCGTTTTTATCGGTTTCGGCGATCACCTGTCCTACCGAATCGTACTCAAAGGTACGGCTCAAGCCAAGCGGGTCGGTAATTTGGACGACTCGTCCAGCCGGGTCATACCTGTAGGACGTTTTCTGACCCAGCGCATTTTCGATCGAATCCAGTTTTCCGTCCTTATAAGTAAATCGGGTGGTATTGCCGTTTTTGTCTTTTACGGCAATCAGGCGGTTAGCAAGGTCGAACTGGAATACTTCCTGGTTGCCTGCCGCATCCGTCACAATCGTGCTGTTGGTTTCCAGATCATAGGAATATGTTGTCGTGACTCCACGGACGTCCGTAACGGATGTCAGACGATTCGCGCTGTCGTAGGTATAGCGCCTTTCATGGTCAATCGCGTCCACCTCTTTGACGAGGTTTCCGTTGGCGTCGTGTTCATAGTGGATTTTCTGCCCCAACGGATTGATGACACCGGTCAAGAGACCCGTCTTCCCATACTGGAAGCGGTAGGTGGCGCCTGTCGGATCGGTCACTTCCGTCATCTGTCCATTCGCGTCATAGTCATAGCGAATGGAATTGCCAAATGGGTCAACATCTTGCGTCAGTTCGCCGAATGGATTGTAGACCCTCTTTTTCGCATGGCCAAGCGGATTCGTGTACGTCTCAAGACGGTTTACCGAATCATAGGAGTATTGGGTGACCTGGCCAAGCGGATCGATCCGTTTCGTCAGATTGCCGTTCGGGTCATATTCCCACTGTGTGACCGCTCCGTTGGGCTGCGTCTTTTTCACCAGACGTCCCAACGAATCGTACTCGAAGGACACCTTATGGCCCAGAATATCGGTCTGGGCAGCAAGGTATCCCTGCGCGTTATATTCGAAGGAGACTTTCTGGTATTAAGTCAATAGAGTAGACACAAAAAGTAGAGATTTTATGCTGCATTTTTAATAGATTGATAGTACATACGTTCGTGTTCGATGGG
>NZ_BDUF01000060.1:63912-65326 GCF_002335525.1 Effusibacillus lacus | reverse complement strand
TCTTAGCCGAGCGACCTCTGCGGATGATTCGTCCCGCGTTGTCGACATGGACGTCGACGCTCTTAGCGGGGCTACCTCAGTCGATGCTTTCGCCGCGCCTTTAGGGGGCGGGGCAGCCGCATCGTATTCGAAGAATCAATCGTGGCTCCCTACACGATTCAGTTTTCAAAGAACGACTTGACCCACAGGATGTGGGTCGTTCGACGTTTCGGCATGGACGCCGAGGTGGTAGTCGAACATCCTTGCCTTAATGCCTTAGCGTTACTTGCACTCCAGAGTATAAGTTGCAACTAAGCGACCAGTCGCTAAGTTGAACTAAATGCCCTGTAGGTGCAGAGAACGAACATCTCGCGGGTCGATGAAAAGCGCCACGTCCTGTGGCATCATCGACACTAGATCATCCAGTTCTTCGCGACAAAAGCTATACTATCACGATACAGAAACCGTTTCAAACACATGCGTGAAACAAACTGAAACAAAATTCGATTTGAATCGATATTAGTTCTGCTCAAACAATAAGATACTACTTATTGCTCACAAATTCACACCTGTTCTTCTATAAAATTAACGAAGTTCAGGAGCATCTGCCGGACCTGTACAATGTTTCTCGAGTTGCTGCCGGGCTTCCGCTGGTATGGGGGCCGATTTTTGTGCGGGATAATCGAAATGGATCAATGTGGCCTGTCCTCTCGCTACCCAGTTCCCTTCCTGATTTCGCAGGGCATGCTCCACAGTGAAACTGGAGTTTCCCAATTTCCCTATCCAGCTGATTACTGTGATTGTCTCTGCAGGTTTCACTTGTTCAAGATAGTCGCAACGTGTGGAAGCCACGATCAAATTCCAGTTCGCAAGATCCAAGGAAGGATTGAAGATCCTGAAAATATCTGTACGCGCTTCCTCCATATATGTATAATATTTTGCGTTGTTAACATGTCCCAATGCGTCGCAATCACTAAATCCGACTCTTATTTGATGCTCAAACATTCATCCTCACGCCTTTCTTAAATTTCTTACATTTTAATGTAACAAAAAAGAGGCAAGGAGAACATCCAAGCCTCTACCAAATGAAGTATACCAGCAAAAGTTATCTGCCTCTCTCTATCCATTCCTTAGTTTATTGCCTGTCTTGGATCACAACATTTAACTTGAGGATGCGCAAACCCAACCGCTCATATTCTCCTTTCATAATGGAATCGGCTGCCGGCAAGGATTGAACTTGATAAAGGAAATCCTCCCGCAGTTTTCTGATGTCGACATCCTGGCAAACGTCCGGAATGCTTTTCAGTGACGGCATTGAATATTGATACAACTTTCTAACGCCTCGGAGCATCCCTTTTTTCAATTTGAACTGGGCCGTTGCGACTTGCACCAGCGCTTTGTAGAAAAGTTTATCAACCGGATCGTTGCTTTGCTT
>NZ_BDUF01000060.1:0-63837 GCF_002335525.1 Effusibacillus lacus | reverse complement strand
CCAAGCCAATTCAAACAGTTCATGGCATTCGTAGAAATCCTCTTCTTCATTAAACAGATGCACAAACTCCCTGGTTATTTGATTCATAACGTCAAGATCCACATCCCACTCCGAGTACTGATTTCATTATATAAAAACAAGACACCTTCGCATATGGACGAAGGTGTTGCCAAGCCCGCTATCTTGGCTGTTGAGGATTCAAAGAAGGCATCTGATAAGGAATCCCCGGAGGCACAAACGGCGTTCCCTTTGCATCATAGAAAAATTGGGGCACATCCCCCACCATAACGATTGCCGCAATCGGGACCTGAGTTTGAATGTCAACCGGTTTGGTAACAAAAGGAATAATAACGTTCACCTGAACTTGCATTTCCAGTGTCAGCGAATACTTCGTTTGGTTAATCCCCGATGTCTCCGATGTTTGCACAATATCTGATTTTGCATTTCCCATGGGAACGATCGCAATGGGAATGGTCGGGCCGAAAGTGGCCAGGATCGTGGAGCGGAAAGCTTGCCCTACAGGCAACCGGATTTCCTGTTCTTGCAACATCTTCAGCACACTCTGCACCCGGCCTGTCGTCTGTGCCTTGATCCTGTTGGCTTCCACCATATTAAAAACTGCCGAACGGACTGCCCCCCGGTCATCTTTTATAAATTGAACGATTTGTTGGTAATCGGTCTCTTCCGCCACCTTCTTGGTAATGGCGTCATTAATCGCTTCCGTGGCAATCTTTCGGGTATAGTTTTCGGCAATCTTGACAAACACCGGTTGCAGGTTGTTCTCCAGAAACAGAAAAGATTGAATGGTCAGGAACATAACCAGAAATAAGGAAACTGCCAGGTATATCTTCCATCGTTTGACGGGCTTGCGCAGGCGCATGCGTCTTCTGCGGATCCTTCTCATCCGAAAACTTCTCATTACGCCTCTCTCCCTTCGGGTTCATTTTATGAACCGTTTGGGCCAGGCAGTACAAAAAGAAAAAAGCAGAAAAAAGAAAAGCAGCCGTTTAGTTGGCCGCTTCTTTCAACCCGAGACGAATGTCAGTCATATTGACTACTTCTTCATAAATGCAGGGAATTTCCAAATGCACCAATGTACCTCTGCCCAACTCGCTGGAAATGGAGACATGCCCACCCATTCTTTCAATCACCTGCTGGCAGATGGACAACCCGAGGCCCGGATGTTCCGGCTTTGTTGTTACGAAAGGATCCATAATAACAGGCAATATCTCCTTTGATATACCGGGTCCGTTATCGCGAACCGACAAAAACAGGGATTTGTTGGTGGTCTCTGCCGACAAACGGATCTCACCGCCTTGTCCCTCAAGGGCTTCCAGAGAATTCTGCACCAAACTTAACAATACCGACAACAATTCGTTCAGATCGCCAAAGAACTTCACGTTCTTTCGGGGGAGCTCGCAAATGATGCTCACGTTGTGGAGCAAGGCCAATTCCTGCAGTTTGGGCAATAGCGAGTGCAGAACGTCATGAATTTTTATAATTCGGTAATTTGTCTCTTGAGGACTTCCCAGCAAGACCAGATCACTGAGAATCTGCTCAATCTTTCGAACCTCCGAAAAAAGCAAGGGGAAAATATTCATGAACTTCTCGCTGTAATTTCGCTGGATGAGTCCCATTCCCATGAGCTTCTGCAGATCACGTTCAAATAATTGAAGAAATCCTTTTACAGTGGTCAAGGGGTTCCGGATCTCATGCACCGCCCCTGCCGCCATGCTGGCTATAGCCGCCATTTTTTCCGCATGAACGATTTCTTTCTGAACAGTACAGAATTCGGTGTAAACTTGAAAAATCAGAAGGGTGCCCACCTTTTGTCCCATAACCATCAAAGGGGAGATTTCTGCCATAAGGGACACCGCCCCTTCAGCCAATGGGAATTCAAGACGTCCGATATTTACCTGAGACTCCTCGGCATGGACTTGTCGGATTCGAACCACGTCCAAGTCGGAAAACAGCTCTGTAACCAACCGTTGCTGCCACTGCTCCCTATCAATTTGAAGGATATCCAGGGCATACCGGTTGATATGCCGGATCCGATCCCCCATGTCCAGCACAATGACCCCTGACTTGATTCGATCGAGTATCTCATCCGAGAATATTCCCCAAGAAATCATCTCTAACGGTACGCCCCTTTAATTCATCAGATCACCCTAAAACACACCCTTCTCTCAATTAGATATATTTCGGCATTTTCCTGCAAAACCTTCCAAAATTTTTCCTGACATTTAATTTCACAGTCGGATTTTGACGAATTTGCGCTTGCCAACCTGTAGAATCATACCGTCTTCCAGATGTACCCGGGCATCGACATTGTCCACTTTTTCCTGGTTGATTTTCACTCCGCCCTGTAAAACCATGCGTCTGGCTTCCCCGTTGGAAGGGCAGAGTTTCGTGTCGGTCAACAGTTTCACAATCCAATAATCCCCTGGCTCCAATCGGACTTCCGGGATATCTTCCGGAATGGCACCCTGTTGAAAAACCGTTTTAAAATGCTCTTCAGCTGCACGGGCCGCTTCTTCCCCGTGGTAGCGTGCCACGATAGTGCGTGCAAGGCGCATTTTGGCATCACGAGGATGGAGAGTGCCATCGGCAAGTCCCTTGCGAATCTTACCCAATTCATCGACTGTAACGTCGGTAACCAGTTCGTAATACTTAACCATCAACTCATCGGGAATCGACATGGTTTTCCCGTATTGTTCATTGGGAGGTTCATTAATGCCAATATAGTTGCCAAGAGATTTGGACATCTTCTGAACGCCGTCTATCCCTTCAAGAATCGGCATCATGATCGCAATTTGCTGCTCCTGGCCATACTCTTTCTGCAGCATCCGGCCCATAAGCAGATTGAATTTCTGATCGGTGCCCCCCAACTCCACATCCGCCTCCATGGCCACGGAATCGTATCCTTGCATCAGCGGGTACAAAAACTCATGAAGGGAGATGGGCAGATTGGTGGAGTAGCGTTTCTGAAAATCTTCCCGTTCCAGCATGCGGGCCACCGTCATAGTGGATGTAAGCCTGACCACATCCTTGAAGGTCAAAGGGGCCAACCAGGAAGAGTTGTACAGAATCTCAGTTTTCTCGGGATCCAAAACCTTGAATGCCTGTTCCGCATATGTTTTGGCGTTTTCAAGAACTTCCTCCCGGGTCAGTTGCTTCCGCGTTTCCGATTTACCCGTCGGATCCCCGATCATCCCGGTAAAATCCCCAATCAACAGTTGCACACGGTGTCCAAGATTTTGAAATTGACGCATCTTGTTCAGCACAACCGTGTGGCCCAATGTCAAATCCGCACCTGAAGGGTCAACCCCCAGTTTGACGATCAGCGGCTTATTGGTTGTGAGTGATCGCCGAAGCTTCTTGATCAGTTCATCCTCCGGAACGATCTCCGCTGTCCCCTGTCGGATGACCGTCAATTGTCTTTGCAGTTCCTGTTCCACTTTAGGGTCTCTCTGTTCTACCGTTTCACTCATTCTTTTGCCCCCGTCCCATTCTATAAAAATAACCCCCCCAAGGCGCAACGCCTGCGGAAAGGAGCTCCTGTTTACCCAAAAAATAGTGCTGCCTGTATGATTTTGTTGCTGATGTATAAATTATCATATGCCGACAAGTGTTGTCAAAACGGGTCGAACCAGGTCTCTTAAACTATTTCCAATTCTGGTATAATGGAGGAAATTAAGGGGGAACTCTGATGACAAAAGAGGAAAAACAGACAAAACCGGACAAAACGACCCGTTCTTCTAAACATAAAAACAGGAAACTTTACACCAGGATCAAGATAACGGTTCTCTCTTTCTTGATCCTGGGCATCCTTGGCATGTTGGGGGGTGCGGGATTCGCCTATTACCTTGTAAAAGATGCACCGGAGTTTAATCCGCAATCCTTTTCCAATCTTGCTTCCACCACCAACGTGTATGACCGGAACGGCGAATTCCTCGGTTCCATGCAGACAGACGGAAACAGGGAATTGATCAAGAGCCTGAATGAAGTGTCCCCTCACGTGACAAACGCCTTCATTGCGGCGGAGGACAAGAACTTCAGAAACCATTTCGGAATCAACCCCTTGGCCATCATACGCGCATTGTACCAGAATTTCATCAAAGGCGGAGTTGTGTCAGGAGCCAGCACCATAACCCAACAAACTGTAAAGCTTGTGATGTTTCCCGCTCAGGAACAGACACTCAAAAGGAAAGCTCAGGAAGCTTATTTGGCCTTGCAAGTGGAAAAGTTCATGACCAAAGACGAGATCATGGTTCACTACCTGAATTGGATTTATTTTGGCAAATCGGGATACAACAATGTTTACGGCATTAAGGCAGCATCGATGGCTTTTTTCGGCAAGGATCCCAAAGAATTGAATCTGGCACAGGCTGCCCTGCTGGCGGCCATGCTCAACAATCCCAGCAAATACAATCCTTATACAAGGCTTGACAAGGCGCTGGAGTATCAGGACTATGTCCTGAAGGAAATGCTTCAGGCAGGAGTGATCTCCGAATCTGATTATAGGGAAGCCCGTGCTTTCGACATTCGATCCTCCATTGTCAAACCGAAGATTACCGTAACTGGATATGGCAGCTATCCGTTTGTTATATCGGAAGTGGAACAGCGGGCGGCTGAAAAGCTGCTTACAGTGGTCAAATATGACAGCGTGGACGACGCAAGACAGGCATTGTTCAAAGGCGGGTACAAAGTGTACACCACGATTGACCGTCAAATGCAGGATGCAGTGGAAGAGGTCCTCGGGAACGACAAGAATTTTCTGCCCAATGTGACCTATACTTCCAAAACCGGCAAAAAAATAGAAAATGCAATGCAACAGGCAGGGGCATCCCTGGTGGACAACAGCACCGGTGCCGTCTTGGCCATCGGCGGCGGCCGTGATTACAAACGGGACCAGAACAACCATACCACACTTCCGCGACAGCCCGGTTCCACCATCAAACCGCTGGCAGTCTATGCCCCGGCTGTGGAAAAAAAATGCTGTCCCCCGGCTCTGTTATTGATGACGTTCCAATAGCTCTGCAACTCCCCGGACGTACTCATTATCCGATGAATTGGGACATGCAGTTTCACGGTTTCGTGACTGTCAGAAAAGCGCTTCAGCAGTCGTACAATATTCCGGCGCTGAAGACCATGCAAATGATCCAGCCCCATGTCGCACTTGAATATGCAAGAAAAATGGGCTTGTCCAATCTGAAGAAAGAAGATGAAAATCTGGGTGCGGCCATTGGCGGACTTACATATGGCTTGACGGTGGAGGAAGCCACCAGCGCATTTACCACTTTTCCCAACGCAGGTGTTTGGAAGGAGTCACACCTGATTACAAAGATTGTGGACCGAAACGGGAAAGTGATTTATCAGCACAAGCCCAAGGAAACAAGAGTGTTCTCGCCGCAAACCACCTATGTTCTGACGGATATGATGAAAGACATTGTGCAAGTCGGTACTGCAGGCCCGATCGGAGCCCATTTCCCCGGAAAGGCCATTGCTGGAAAAACGGGGACCACCGACTACAACACAGACGCCTGGTTCGTTGGATTCACTCCAAATGTCACGCTGGGCATTTGGCTTGGGTATGACATTCCCAAACCGATGCACGATTCGGAAGGCGTAAGAGCCCTGAACTTGTGGAACCAGATCATGGATCGTGTCTACAAGAAGTTCCCCCAACAGGGGGAATTCCCTGGGATGCCAGGGGGAATCATCCGGTCAGAATTCTGTACCAAATCGGGCAAAATCCCAACGGATCTCTGCCGGGCCGCGAACACAGTCTCTTCCGACCTGTTTGTAGCGGGAACGGAACCGAAAGAACCATGCGATGTTCATGTCAAAGTGAAATATGCAGAGATTAATGGCAAGAAATATATGGTGGATGACAAGGTGACAGCTCTTGGCGGTGTCGTAAAGGAAGGCATCTTTATAAAGCGGGAGCCGTATACCCTTCCTTACAATAACCCCAAATACAAGCCGTTGGATGCCGACCTTGAATTGCCGGAGGAATTCGGGAAGGACGATAAGGATAAGAACAAGAATGACAATTCGCCTTCGGTATTGGGGTTAAAGGTCATGGAAAGCAGACTGGATGCGATCACCATCGGTTGGGAGCCGGTTCAGGGAGCGGAAGGATACGTGGTACTCCGGGCCACTTCTCCGGCTGGACCTTTTGCCGTATTGTCAGAGCTGGTTACAACGAACTCCTATAAAGATACTGCTGTTCAAGCGGGAACCACATACTATTACCAGATATCGGTCATTGCAAACGGATCGATTCAGCCAGCCAAGGATGCCCTTGAAGCGGTGCCGGGAATGCTTGGTGGAGGGAAGTTGCAGCCTCCGACTGGTGTAACGGTCGTGAGCACTCCGGTCGGTATAACCGTTTCTTGGCAGCCGGCAGCAGGAGCCACACAGTATTTGGTGTACAGAAGTTACGACGGTTCTTCCTTCGAGCTCATCACTGTCGTATCCGGAACCGGTTATCAGGATGTGACAGCACAAGGATCCAATGTGTGGTACAAAGTGTCTGCCAAAAATGAGGCAGAGCAATCTGCAATGTCTGCGCCTGTCAAAGCAGGGTCAGGCACACAAGGGGACAGCCTGTCCGCACCCTTGCTCACGGCGGAGAAGACGGAGTCTGGAAACGTCCAACTCTCTTGGAATTCCGTACCGGGTGCGGTACGTTACCAGATTGAACGCCATTCCGGATCTTCTTGGCAGGAAATTACCGAAGTAACCGGTACTCAATACACGGATACGGAATTAAACCAGAACACGGCCTACTCCTACAGGGTCTATGCAGTGAATGCGACAGGCCAGAAATCACCGGTTTCAAATGTGGTAAAGGTACAACCGTAATAAATCCGGATCGCACAGGGAAAAACAAACGGCTTGGCGCCAATCCGCCAAGCCGTTTGTTTTGATTCCCAAAACTATTTGAGACTTACAATTGTGACACCGGTATGACCTTCTCCGTGTTCCCCGATACGGAAAGAACGTACCTGTGGATGATTTCTCAGGAATTCGTGCACTCCTGCCCGCAGGGCTCCCGTGCCTTTTCCGTGAATGATGGATACCTGAGCCAGCCCCGCCATGATGGCATTATCCAGATAACGGTCAATTTCATAAGCGGCTTCTTCAATTGTGAATCCCCGTAAGTCCAGTTCCAAACGGGTGGGTCCCTCCGATTGGCGTTTGACAAGACCGCGGGTATCCTGCAGGTTCTTCTTTACTTCCACCTTTTCCAGATCGGCAAGTTTGATTTTCATCTTCATGGAGCCGATTTGCACAAACGCCTCCCCCTTCCCGACCTCAAGAACGGTTCCCTTCTGATTGAGCGTAAGAACCTGAACAGTGTCTCCAGGCAGTATTTCTTTGGCGGCAGCCGCTTTCCGCTGAACCCGTCTTTCCCGGCGAGTCGGGGCGGCATTCTCCAGCTGCTTGCGCAGTTCGATCAGTTGGTGCTCCTTGAACGTTCCCTGCTCCTGTTGGCGAATTTTGCGCAATTCCTGAATAATTTCCTGTGCTTCACGCTCCGCTTTTTTCACGATCTCACGAGCCTCTTCCTCCGCCCGCTCGACCAAACGGTCAAGACCCATCAGGAATTGCTCCCGTTCCTTCTCAAACTCAAGGCGCAAGGCCTCCATCTCTTTCCGAAGCGCTTCCGCTTCCCGCCTCTCCCTTTCCGCCTGCAGCTGGTTGGTTTCCAGGCGACGGATCAACTCATCCACCTGAATGTCTTCCGTGTTCATCCGTGACTTGGCATCCTCGATAATTTCCCTGCGAAGACCCAAACGCTCCGAAATGGCAAATGCGTTGGAACGGCCCGGAACCCCGATCAGCAGACGATAGGTGGGACGCAGGCTATCCACATCAAACTCTACCGATGCATTGATCGCCTCTTTCTGCGAAAATGCATACGCTTTTAATTCACTGTAGTGAGTGGTAGCGACGGTTTTGGCTCCCCGCTTCCGCAGGAAATCAAGGATCGCCTGTGCCAGAGCGGCTCCTTCCGCCGGATCCGTTCCTGCACCCAATTCGTCAAGCAGCACCAATGAACGGACGTCCGCCCGTTCCAGAATTTGCACAATATTGGTCATATGGCTGGAAAAAGTGGACAGACTTTGTTCGATGCTTTGTTCATCTCCAATATCAGCAAACACTTCATCGAATGTCGACACTTCGCTGCCGTCCTCCGCCGGTACATGAAGCCCGGACATAGCCATCAAGGCAAACAACCCCACGGTTTTCAGCGTGACGGTTTTCCCGCCCGTATTTGGGCCGGTAATAACGAGCAAACTGTATTCATCCCCAAGACGAATATCGACAGGAACCGCAACATTTCTGTCAAGCAGCGGATGAACCGCCTTTTTCAGATAGATCCTTCCCTCATCATTGACTTTGGGGTTGCTGGCTTTCATTTCATGGGCCAGATGAGCTTTCGCAAAGATAAAGTCAATCTCGGCCAGAGCGGACAACCCCGCCTGCAGCTGTTCCGATTCGTTGCCAACCAATACGGACAGCCTGGCCAGGATTTTGTCCACTTCCCGCTGTTCCCTGACTTCCAGTTCACGCAGGAAATTGTTTAACTGCACAACAGCAGCCGGCTCAATAAACAGAGTGGCTCCCGACGAAGACTGGTCGTGTACGATTCCATTAAAAGAGCCTTTGTATTCGGCTTTGATCGGGATGCAGTAGCGGTCATTGCGGATCGTGACAATTGCTTCCTGCATCATCTTTTGCATGCCGGAATTCCGCAGAAGCGAGTCCAGCTTGTCCTTAATCCTGGCCTGGGTTTGCCGCATTTCCTGGCGGATATTCTTTAAGTCGGGGGATGCATGGTCCACGATCTCCGCATTGCTGTCGATCGCCGATCGGATCTCTTCTTCCAGCGGACGAAGCTCAAAAAGTTCCTCCGCCAACTCTCGTAATGTGGGTATCGGATGTTCATCAGCAATATCAAGCAGGAATTTGCGAAGGCGGCGGCTTGCCATGATTGTGTCAGCCACATCCAGCAGTTCCTGAGAATTCAGAGTACCGCCGACAGCCGACCTTTTGACCGGCTGGCGTATATCACGAATCCCTCCCAAAGGAATTAAACCCTTGAGCCGGAATACCAGTCGGCCTTCTTCGGTGGCAGCCAAAGCCTTTCTTACTTCATCAACCGTAGCGAGAGGCTGCAATTGTGCGGTTCTTTCTTTCCCCATGTAAGTGCTGGCCTGTTGAACCGCTTTCTCAACGATCTTATGATATTCGAGCACCCGGAGCACTCGTTGATTCATGATTTTTCCTCCTGTAGCAACATTTCTCTGCGATAGGACCCGACTGAAACGGAGACACTATTTGCGAGTCGGATCTTCATCTATTGTAACCGAAAGGAGGCTGAAGGTGTATGGGAATCCTGATCAGGTTTCTAGTATCTGCCATCGTCTTGATGTTCGTCAGCTTTCTGGTGCCGGGCTTCAGGGGGCTTACATTTCTGAGCGCTCTCCTGGCTGCCGCTGTCATTGCAGTATTGGGATGGGCGGTTGAGCGATTGTTCGGCAGAGAGGTTTCTCCCTTCGCCAGGGGAATCGTCGGATTTTTGTCGTCAGCAGTAGTCATTTATATAACTCAATGGTTTGTTCCAGGCATGCGGGTCACGATTCTCGGAGCGCTGCTTGCTTCACTTGTCATCGGCATAATTGATTTGTTTGTGCCGGGCAATGTGGTGCGGCGGGGAACCTTCGGGAACAACCGGAACCGAGAGGGGAACCGGTGATCTGGATCATGGAGGGCTCGGGAGTTTTCCCGAGCCCTTTGGTTTGAGCACCGCTATTTCATTCAGGGGCGGTTGGATTCAAGGTCTTTTCGGCAAAAAGACTGCTTCAGTCCTTGTCTGAAACAGTCACAAAGTTGGTGCTATCTTGCAAACAAAAGCTTGCTGAGTCCTGTGTTTAAAAATGCGGATGCAATTTGAGATTCCTGCAAAGCCGTATGAATGGTGTCGACGGGAACATACGCCCCCAAATTGACCAGAATGACCAACACCAACACTCCGATCAACAGGCCAAGAAGCAAGCCGGATATCCGATTGAGAAACGAAAGGCCGGGGAGTGATACAAAAAGGTCAACCACATGTCCCGCTAACCTGGTCAGAATCAAAACCACGAGAAAGACCAAAGCAAATGAAAGCATACCATACCCGGTTTGCCATAGGGTCTGAGTCATCACATTCCCTAACGGCCAATCCGTATTCCCCCCTGCTGCGGTTGAAGCGGATTCCCCCAGCACACTTTCAAGCCAAAGCGAGACATCGGAACTGAATGCTTTTGCAGCCCAATAAGCGGCGAATACCCCGACAAACCGGACAATCTGCATCACCAGACCGGTTGAATACCCGTTCCATGCAAAAAACATCAGAATGGCTATCAGAATCAGGTCAGCAACTGTCACAAATCGTATCTCCCTTAAGACCGTTCCTGGGAACGCTCCATCAGCTTCAACAACTCTTCGTATTCCTGGCGCAGACGCAAATATTCATCGGCAATATTGACCGCAGCCAATACTGCAAGCCGATTCAGATCCAACCGGGGATTCGACTGTGCAATTTCACGCATCTTGTCATCCACAAGGCCGGCTACCAGCCTCATGTGTTGAACGGATGCCCTGCCCCTTAATTGGTACTCGTGACCGTATATGTCAACACGAATTCGATTATTGTCCTCTTTCTGCAAGGGCTCGCCCCCTTTGACTCCGTCTCTATTATGTTCGCTTCAGAAAGAGTAAACTCCTGCAACAGAAGGATCCATCACGGTGAGGCGCAGGGATCCCGGAAATCCATCGAATTAGGCCCGGAGTTCGGCTTGGAAACCTTGCTTGAGCGCCTCCACCACGCGATTGTGACGCGCCTGAACCTCTTCATCCGTCAACGTTCTGTCTTCAGCCCGGTATACAATCGAGAAAGCAACCGACTTCTTGCCAGCCTCCACCTGTTCCCCTTGGTAGACATCAAACAGGCGGACTTCCTCCAGAAGATCCCCCGCAGACTCACGAATGGTCAGCTCCAGCGAGCCCGCCGGCACATCCAAAGGCACCACTACGGCAATATCCCGTTCAATGGCGGGGAATTTCGGGAGCGGCCGGAACTCGATTTTCCGTTGGGCCGTTTCATAAAGTGCTTGGAAATCCAGCTCAAAATAAAATGTTTCCTTCAAATCCCATGCTTCCTGAACGGCAGGATGGAGAGCTCCAAGAAACCCAATGGCCACTCCTTTGCTTTCCACCAGGGCAGTCCGGCCCGGATGCATACCCGTTTCGGATGCCGGTGCGTATTTGGGGTTTGGAATGCCCAAACAAACAAGCAGTGTTTCCACTATCCCCTTGACTGTGTAGAAATCGACCTTTCTGCCCTTCTCTCCAACCGCCAGCGGACCGAATGACCCTGTGACAATCCCTGCAACTTTCAGAACTTCTTCCGGCTGCTCCACCGCAGGCAGTTGTTTTGGGAAAAAGACGGTTCCCAGTTCGAACAGGGCCAGATCCATATTTTTACGATTCAGATTGTACTGGACCACTTCCACCAAACTTGGCAGCAGTGTCGTACGAAGCACTTTCCGATCATCCGACATCGGGAGGGCCAACGGCAACTGCTTCCTGAGCGCCGAATTCTCGTCCACCCCCAACGGCTCAAGCCACGTCGGATTGGTAAAGCTGTAGGTCATCACTTCGGACAATCCCATTCCAGTCAAGAGTTCCCGAACGGTCCGGCGCAATCTTTGTTTGTCGGTCAGGCCCCCTTGGGACAACACCCCCTGCGGCATGGTGGTGCCAATCTTGTCATACCCGTGCAGCCTTGCCACTTCTTCAATCAAGTCGATTTCCCGTGTAATGTCAGGTCTCCGGGAGGGGACAACCACTTCCAAATTGTCCTCATCCTTCCTCGATGATGCAAACCCCAACCTTGCAAGGAGATCCTCGATTGTTGCGATCTCAAGATCTGATCCAATCACCTGGTTGGTTCGACTCACGCGAAGTCCAATTGTCTGCTCGTGAACCGGATGGGAAACCACTGCTGAAGGTGCTCCCACAATCTGACCGCCTCCCAGTTCGGCAATCAAACTCGCAGCTCTAAGCAGCGCGTCCTGCATGATGGCAGGATCTATTCCCTTCTCAAAACGCAATTGCGCTTCTGAACGGAGCCCCAGTTTTTTACCCGTTTGACGGATGGTGCCAGGATCAAAATAGGCCGATTCAAGCACAATGTCTGTCGTCGAGTCACGCACCTCCGAGTTTTCTCCGCCCATGACTCCGGCAAGTCCCACAGCCCGTTTCGGATCTGCGATCACGAGCATCGACGAATCCAGTTTCCGTTCCTGACCGTCCAGGGTTACCAGCAATTCATTGTCTTCCGCCTGCCTCACCACAATCGTTGACTCGGTGATTTCGGACAGGTCAAATGCATGCAGCGGCTGGCCGTACTCAAACATCACATAATTGGTCACATCCACAATATTGTTGATTGGACGGACTCCCACAGCCAGCAAGCGCATCCGCATCCACAAAGGGGATTGTTTCACCTGAATTCCTTTGACGACTTGGGCCGAGTATTGAATACAGTTGGCCGATTCGATGCGAACCTTGACAGGTGATTCGCCATTACCCGCATTAGGTGTGCGAACGGCTTCCTCAAACCTGGGTTTCTTGCCGAGCAGCGCAGCCACTTCGTAGGCCACGCCCCGATAGCTCAAACAATCTGCCCGGTTCGGAGTCAGTTCCAGTTCCATTACCACATCATCAAGACCCAGTACATTCAGGATGGACTCCCCGACAGGAGCATCTTCAGGAAGGATATAGAGGCCTTCCGTCTGCTCTTTCGGCAGCAATCGGGTATCCATCCCCAATTCGCTTGCGGAACATAGCATCCCTTGGGACTCCACATCACGCAATTTGGCCCGTTTGATTTTGACCCCGCCCGGCAGTTCGGCTCCTACGACCGCACAGGGAACTTTCTGGCCGGGTTTTACGTTGGGTGCCCCGCATACAATCTGCAGCTTATCCGGCCCGCCCGCATCCACAGTGCAGACCCGCAAACGGTCCGCGTTTGGATGCGGTTCCGTGTGCAGCACATGACCGACTACTACATCCTTGATTCCCTTGTTTAAAGGCTCAATCACCTCAACGGGGATTCCGTGGTTGGTCAGGAGTTCCCCCAATTGTTCAGGGGTCATGTCAGGACCCAGGTCTATATATTCTTTCAGCCAATTATAAGATATTTTCATGATCGTCCCTCCTACCCGCGATTCGCGAATTGCTTCAGGAAGCGAGTGTCATTCACATAGAAGTGACGGATGTCGTCCACGCCGTACTTCAGCATGGCAATCCGCTCAATTCCCATACCGAATGCGAATCCGGTGTATTCCTCCGAGTCGTAACCCGCCATTTCAAGCACCCTGGGATGCACCATGCCGGCTCCCAGAATCTCGATCCATCCGGTATGTTTGCAGAGTCGGCATCCGTCCCCGTGGCACACATAGCAACTTACGTCCACTTCAGTGCTTGGTTCGGTGAACGGGAAGTAACTGGGGCGCAGACGAATCTGCTGTTCCGGTCCAAACATGCGGCGGGCAAATGTCAGCAGGATCCCTTTCAGATCGCTCATCCGGATATTGCGGTCCACCACCAGTCCTTCAATCTGGGTGAATGCATGGGAATGGGTCGCATCATCGTCATCCCTCCTGTATACCCGGCCAGGGGCAATAATTCGAACCGGAACGGCCCCTTTCTTCGCCTCAAGGGTGCGAACTTGGATGCCCGAGGTATGGGTTCTCATCAACAGTTCGTCGGTAATGTAAAATGTGTCCTGCATATCACGGGCAGAGTGATTTTTTGGCATATTTAACGCTTCGAAATTGTAATAGTCCGTTTCCACTTCAGGACCTTCCGCGATTTCAAATCCCAGGCCGAGGAAAATGTCCTCAATTTGTTGGATGACCCGGGTCAAGGGATGAAGTGTACCCACTGGCACCGTTCTCCCAGGCAAGGTCACGTCGATCGACTCCGATTGCAATTTCTGCTCCAATGCTTCCCTCTTGAATTGCCGCTCCTTGGCTTCATAAGCCCGCTCCAGCGCCCCTCTCACTTCATTCACCAGTTGACCGATAACCGGGCGCTCTTCTGGGGTCAATTGGCCCATTCCCCGCATAATGGAAGTGAATTCACTCTTCTTGCCCAAGTACTGCACTTTCCATTCGTTCAATTCATTCTGGTCGGAACACTTGGCCAACTCGGCCAGTGCCTTGTCTTTAAGCTCTTGCAGTTGTTCTCTCATGTCGATCCTCCTCGGTATTGCACTTAACAAGTGTTACATTCAACCAAGGGCTCCCACCGCCCGGAACTGCAACCGCCATCGGTGTCGTTATTTCATCACTCCGGGGGATCTGGACCCGCATTGAGGCACTAGGTGCCGTTATTCCTCCATTCCAGGTGGTCTGGCTCCGAATAGCGGCGCTCTGTGCCGTTATTCCTCCATTCCAGGTGATCTGACTCCGAATAGCGGTACTCTGTGCCGTTGAGTCAGCAGGTAGTTCACAATAGCGGCACTGGGGGCCGTTAAGTCAGCAGGTGGTTCACAATAGCGGCACTGGGGGCCGTTAAGTCAGCAGGTGGTTCACAATAACGGTACTCCGTGCCGTTATTTCCTCATCCCAAGCAGATTAACGAATTAACTCACCTGAATGCTGCCGTTGTTTAGACCCACACAAGGAAAAAAGATATTCCTTTCATTACCATAAAAAACAAAAAAACCCCTCGTCCGAAAGGGACGAAAGGTTCGATTCCAATCCGCGGTACCACCCTGATTAAGCAGACTGCCAGCACAAAATGCCTCTGCTTCGCTTCCTTCGGATAACGGGAATTCCCGGCCCGCCCTACAGGTGACGACTTTCACCGCAACATTTGGATGGCTAGGTTTAAGTGGCAACGTTCAGGCGGCAGCTACGGAGTGAACTTCCGGACAGTGTTCCTTAAAGATGCTTTCAGTCTACGGCATCTTCTCCCTGAAAGGCCCTGCTGTTCGTACTCTCTCCTGCATCGCTGTTCACAGTCATAAGTTTGCTACTTAGTATAGTACAGTCCGGCATGGAACGCAAGCCTCGGTAACTTGTTTGGTAACGTGTTGATAAGTGGCGTGTTTGATTGGGCATGTTTGACAAGTGGCCTGTTCAAGGGCTTGTCTCCCGCTTTCCCGTTGACTCCACAAATTTTGCGTGAAAAAAAATTTCCACACCAGCCACGATGAATCCTGTGATAATTGCAAAAGTCCAGGTGACACGCAAACCCGGAAACAGAAAATTGGCCAGATACACAACCAACGTCGCCATTGCAAAATCGGATGAGATGGCCACGATCTGATTGGTCATCCGGGGGAGAAACAGATCGGCCACGTATCCGACAATGGTTATGACTGTCCCCAACAACACGGCTTGCAGCAAGTTCATGACTCCAAACAAGGGAAAAAACAGACCCACAAACAATACAGCTGCAACCGTTCCGAGCCATTTTACGAGAAATGAGCCGATATGGCCGTACCGCACGGAATCATGCACCTCCTATGCGGTAGCTTGCCCGAATTACCTGGTATTAACCCAGATTCCAAAAGCAAAAGTCAGCAAGAAAGCCACGACAAATGTGATGACTACGAAAGATTTCGGGAACACTCGCGGCAGCAGAAGTATGTTTCGGATGTCGATGATCTGTCCGATTACCAGGAACCCCAGGAGCCCCCCATTTGTTGTGAGGCCCGCCAGGGAGCGGGCGACAAACCCATCGGCTGTAGAACACAATGACAACAGGGTGGCAAGACCCATCATAGCTAATACCGACCCTACCGGATGTTCTCCTATAGGTGAAAGTACTGCAGCAGGAACATAGGTCTGCAGGATCGCCGCAACGAAAGCGCTGATGACAACAAAACCCATTATCTCAAAAAACTCCGTCACCGTATGATTCGTAACCAAACCAAACACTTTCCGGAACGAACGATGGGTTCGGATCTCTATGGCTGCGGCCGTTTCTGTCAAGGGCAAAGTGACAGGGGATTCCTTGGAAACGTCTTCCGATTCCTTCCTTCGACGTTCCATCATCAGCAGCATCCAGCCAATGACTACTGCGATCCCAAACGTCGCCCCGGAACGGGCCCACATCATCGAGGCAGTCATGCCAAAGGCAACGTACGTGGACAGCATCGTAATCGGATTCAGCACGGGGGCCGCCAATGTAAACGACATGGCAACTGAGGCGGGAACCCCTTTTCGCATCAAGCTCCGGACTACCGGAACAGCCCCACAATCGCACACAGGTACAAACATTCCCAGAAACGTCGATGCAACCACTGCCAACGGCTTGTTTTTCGGGAGAAACCGCAGCATTTTTTCTTCGGTCACAAACTCATGAATCAGGGAAGAGAGAATCACACCCAGCAGAATGAACGGCAACGATTCAAGGACTATGGACAGAAAAATCGTTTGTGCTGACTGCCACATAATCAGTTGCCTCCCGCCGGGTTAAACCCAAATGGGTAAATGTACGGATCCTTGGGTTCTTCTATGATTTTGATTTCATGCGCCACCAGTACGGGCTTCTCTTCATACCCGTAGTACCAGCTGACCGGCACTTCTTCATCAATCTCTGGCGCTTTGCGGGTGGACAGGGTCGCATCAACCTCTACCCATGTGTCGTTCGGATATTTGCCAGCGTCCTGTGCTTCCACAGTCAATCCGACAGCCAGGACATCCGCGGCGCAATGAACCATCACATAGCGCACCAGAATCATCCGGTTTTCCGGCCAGCCGACAGGATGGTAAACAAACCCTATGTATCGGTATCTTTGATTAAAGTAATGCTCCGGGGCAATCAAGATGTTGTTCATCACTTCATACATGGTGACTTCCGAACCTGGTTCCGGCTTTGGCGGAAGCGGCATCCCCTCCACTTTGACTCTTGGCACAGAGGCCAGATCCACTGTTTTCACATTGGCCGGTTTGGGATTCATACCGCTGTTTAGCATAGCCGTTCCAAGGGATTGGGTGGGAACGGCAAGTCCAAGGATCACAGGCAGCAGCAGCACTCCCCACAGAATCCCGGGTTTGTCCTGATGATCATGGCCGTGACTGTGATTAGGATCATGCTCACACGAACAGTCATGATCTTTCGTTTTGACGTTCATCCAAACGTATATCGCCATAATGATCAGAACACCTGTTGAAATTTGAAGCAGCAAAGTAATGTGAGGAGCCACCAGTTTGCGGATCTCCCCCGTCCATAACAATTTCAACAACAGGACAACAAAAACGGTCAAGATCATGGCTTGCAGGAATCGCCCAATATTCAGGTTCAATCGATCCATTAGACACAAATCTCCTTGCAAACGTCTTCCCTTTAAACTTCAACAACCAGCCTAACAATCCTTTCTGCTAAAGAAAAGAAAAAACGCCTGAGGAAATCGTATCCACAGGCGAAGCAGTTATTGTTTGGTCAACCTTTGCCTCAGAGCTTCGTACAAAATCACACTGGATGCCACGGCCGCATTGAGGGACTCGGCTTTCCCCGGCATCGGCAGGGAAATCCACATGTCAATCATATGTCGAATTTCCTCGGAAATACCGTGCGCTTCAGAACCGATCACGATTGCGGCCGAACCTGACAGGTCGCTGGCGAAATGAGGGGATACTGCGTCGGTCGAAGTGCCTGTGACAGTCACCCTGTGTTGTTTCAATATGGGCAAAATGTCTGTCAACCGAACTTCCATAACAGGCAGATGGAACAGAGACCCCATGGTGGCGCGAACCACTTTCGGGTTATACAGATCCACGCTGCCTTCGCCGACGAACACACCATCTGCCCCCACAGCATCAGCGGAGCGGATCATTGTGCCAAGGTTTCCAGGGTCTTGGATATTGTCCAGCACCAGATACAGAGGTGTCTCCCGTCTGGAAATCAGCCCTTCCGGGTCATGGTGGAACTGATGTCCCACCGCAATCACCCCCTGGGGAGATTTGGTGTCTGACAGATGGTCAATGACCGCCTGTGTCACATGTATCAGTTCAATATTCAAGGAGTTCGCCAAATTCACAATCCGGTCCAACCGTCCTGTGGGCAGAAGCTCCTCCAGAACCAAAACGGTTTCCAGCGGGGCATCCGATTCCAGTGCATCTTCCACAAGCCGGATCCCTTCAATCAAAAATCGACCCGTCCTGTCCCGGAACTTCTTCTGATTCAGCGAAGCCCATTCCTTAACCCGATCGTTGCGGGTGGAGGTGATACGATCCAACTCCATCAACCTTTCCCTATGTAATGGCAGTCCATTTTTTATGCTTGTTCTTCCAACTCCTGCAGGTTGTCGTTCTTGCCGACCACCACCAGTATATCCCCTTGCTTAATCCTGTCATGGGCCATTGGGGAGATATTGATCTCATCACCGGTTTTGATTGCCATCACCGTGCAGCCGAACTTCCGGCGGATATCCGATTCGGCCAGAGTCTTCCCGACCATTTTTTCGTTGGCTACAATTTCAACCATGCTGTACTCCGGTGACAGTTCGATATAGTCCAGAATGTTGGGGGAGATCAGGTTATGGGCCACCCGGACTCCCATGTCTCGCTCCGGATATACCACTTTGTCAGCGCCGATTTTATGCAGAACCTTGCCGTGCAGTTCGTTTTGAGCTTTGACTACAATCTGTTTCACGCCCTGCTCTTTCAAGATCAGGGTGGTGAGGATCGATGCCTGAATATCCGCGCCGATTGCCACCACTACGACGTCAAAATTACGGATTCCCAGAGCCTTCAGCACATTCTCATCCGTTGAATCAGCAGTCACTGCGTGTGTTACAAAATCCACCGCATCCTGGACCCGGTCTTCATCCGAATCGATTCCCAACACCTCATATCCCATTTCATAAAGTGTTTTGGCAACACTGGTTCCAAACCGGCCCATGCCGATAATGGCGTATTGTTTCATCAAAGCAACCTCCTCAACCTACAAACAATTTCTCTTCCGGGTACTTGATCATCGCTTTTTGCTGTGCGCGCAGGGTCAGGGCCAGAGCCAGCGTGACGGGTCCCACCCGTCCTGCAAACATCATCAGCATTACAATAATTCGACCAAAGGGCGTCAATTCCGGTGTCAGATTCGTCGACAACCCCACTGTTCCAAATGCCGATGTGGCTTCAAACAACAACCTGATAAACTCCTTGTCTTCCGTCAGCGTCAAGGCAAAAGTGACTGTTACAAGCAAAATTGCCGAGATGACAGCCACCGCAAACGACTTATGGACGGTTCTCGGGTCCAGACGCTTTCGAAACGCAACTGTAGATTCTTTACCGGTAAGGATTGAAATGACATAAAGCAGGATCACGATGGTAGTGACAGTTTTGATGCCCCCACCGGTTGAACCTGGTGATGCGCCAATAAACATCAACAGGATGGTCCAAAGCAAGGAAGCATCGGTCAGAGAACCGTAATCGATTGTTGCATACCCCGCAGTCCTTGCGGTTGTTGACGCAAACATGGCGGCCAGAAGCTTTTCATTCCATGCCAAAGGCCCCAGTGTTTTCGGGTTGTTCATTTCGAGCAGATAATAGCCGATGGCTCCCGCAATTAGCAAGGTCGCGGTCATGGTAAGCACCAGCTTGGTATGTAGCGACAATTTCTCCGGCCGGGGCGCTTTCCAAACATCCACCATTACGGTAAAACCCAGACCTCCTAAAATAATGAGAATCATGACCACAATATTGACTGTCGGGTCTGTAACATAACCGGTCAAGCTTCTAAAATTGCCGAACAAATCGAAGCCCGCATTGCAGAAGGAGGAGATGGCATGGAAGATTCCGTAATAGATCGCACGATCCACGGGCATGTCCATGGAAAACCGAAACGCCAGAATGGCTGCAAAAAACAGCTCAATGGCAACCGTGATCAACACGATATTTCTGGCGAGGCGAATGACACCCTCCAGGGAGTTGACATTCAAAGCTTCCTGTATGACCAGCCTCTCCCGCAGCCCGATCCGTCTGCCGGTAAAAATAATGATAAATGTGGTGACCGTCATGAACCCAAGCCCCCCGATCTGGATCAGGGACAGGATGACCAATTGGCCGAACAGATTAAATTGGGTCAAAGTATCGACCACAACTAAACCCGTTACACAGGTAGCCGAGGTGGCCGTAAACAGCGCATCCAGAAAATTCAATCCCTCGCCGCTGTTAGAGGCAAAAGGAAGGCTCAGCAGAACTCCCCCGATCAGGATTAACGTCGCAAAACCGCCTGTCAGGATACGTGCGGGAGTAAACCATTTTTCCAAAGTCGTTTTCGCCATGAGGTTCCTCCTTGGTTCAATCGGGAAGCACACCTTGTAGAATGCCCAATATGGGAAATAATGAAACTAGCATACTCTTAACCCATTGAAGAAGCGACCCCTGGATTGGCTGTTTTTTGCAAATGAAAATTGACAAAAACTCCGTTTTTGAGGGTTTACCCTTCTCTTTCTTATTTAAGCAAAATTTTCCGCAATTACACATAATAATATCCGGTGGTGTCTGGATACCACCGGAAGCTGTTAGTGGTTTGGGCCGGCAATCCTATGCATTATTGTCCCGCAGCAACTCTTCAAATTTCTTTGCAGACAAAGGTTTGCTGAAAAAATACCCTTGTATGATGTCACACTGACACGAGCTTAAAAATTCGAACTGAGCCTCATTCTCTACACCTTCCGCGACCACTTCCAATTTTAACGTGTGGGCGAGAGCGATTACCGCTGCAACAATCGCCGCGTCATCCGAATTCGTGACTACGTCCTGAACCAGTGACTGATCGATTTTAATCGTATCAATCGGGAATTTTTTCAGATACATGAGAGAAGAATATCCGGCTCCGAAGTCGTCGATTGAAATGCGAACCCCCAACATCTGCAAGTTATGAAGAGTATCGATAATCTGTTCGAGATTATGCAGGGTGATGCTTTCGGAAATCTCCAGCTCCAGACAATTGGGAGCAAGTCCCGTTTCCTGCAATGCAGACACCACTGTCGCCACCAATTCGTCCTGGCGTAATTGCCGCACCGAGAGATTTACGCAGACTCGGTCAAGGGACAAATTTGCTTCCTGCCACTCCTTCATCTGCTTACAGGCTGTACGAAGCACCCATTCCCCGATTTGGGTGATCAATCCCGTCTCTTCCGCCAATGGGATAAATTCTGCCGGGGAGACCGGTCCCAATTCGGGATGCTGCCAGCGTATCAGGGCTTCGGCACCGACAATCCGACCGTCAAACGAGCCGACCAGCGGCTGGTAGCAGACTGTCAGTTCCTCCCGATCCACCGCCCTGTGCAAGTCGGTTTCCATCGCCAGTTTTTCCACCGCTTTCGCGTTCATGTCCGGTGTGTAAAACTGGTAGTGGTTGCCCCCTCTTTCCTTGGCGCGGTACATGGCCGCATCAGCGTTTTTGATAAGAGTTTCGATATCTGTGCCGTCAACTGGGTACAGGCTGATGCCAATGCTTGTATTCACGAAAAATTCATGGCCATCCAACACAAACGGCGGGAATAGGGCGTTGATGATCTTTCTCGCCACTTTGGCGGCATCCTTTTCTTCCGCAATATCGGGTATGATAACTGTAAATTCGTCGCCCCCCAACCGGGACAGCGTGTCGCCCTCGCGCAGGCATCCGGTGAGCCGTTCGGCTACGGCCTTCAGCAAAAGATCGCCAACTGCATGACCCAACGAGTCGTTAATGACTTTGAAACGATCCAGATCCAAAAATAAGACAGCCACCATTTGCCGGTTCCGGTTTGCATGGACCAACGCCTGGCTGAGACGGTCATGAAACAGCAGGCGATTCGGCAGACCGGTCAGACTGTCGTGATATGCGTGATACTTGATTTGCTCCTCATAACGCTTGCGTTCCGTAATGTCACTGAACACGGCGGCGTAATAAAGAGTTTTGCCGGATTCGTCCTTAATGGCGGAAATGGTTACCAGTTGAAGGTAAATTTCCCCATTTTTACGACGGTTCCAGATTTCTCCGCGCCAGTGTCCGCATTCATGGATGCAGGCCCACATGTTGACATAAAATTCGGCGTCATGTTTCCCTGAGTTCAAAATCCGCGGGTTTTTTCCAATGACTTCTTCAGGGCTGTATCCCGTTACCATGGAAAAAGCCGGATTCACCAACAGGATGGTGCCTTTTGCATCCGTAACCATGACCCCTTCCAGCGTGCTTTCAAACACGTCCGCCACCAGTCGCAGATGTTCATCCGACTGCTTGCTGCGGTTTTTTTCTGCAGCTTCCCGTTGGGCCTCAATCTGCTTCTGCAATTGTTTTAATTCCGCAATCAGTTGTTCCTTGCTTTTCATTTGATCTTCCATTCGGAACCCTCCCCCCGGCGGGATTCGGAAAATCCGTTTCGATCCGACGCATCTCGAATTACTGGATTTCAAAGACTTTCGTCAGTCTCGTCAATTCAAACAGTTCTTTGACGGTGCCTGCAAGACCTTTGATCACCACGCCACCCTTGTTTTGCAGAGCTCTCTTCTGCAGAGCCACCAGTACCCCCAAACCGGAACTGTCGATATAGTCGACATCCGACATATCGATGACGAAACGCCTTAGCCCTCTTTCCACGTGTTCCAAAAGCCTTTCCCGGAGCACCGTGGCTTCCCCCACATAAATACTTCCCGTAAGGATGACAATAACCTGATCATTGGTGACTTTGATATCCTTGATCATAATCCGCTCCCCTTTCTCACCCTGTTAAAGCTTAAAAGTTTCAACGGCGGTTTTGTGTTCAGTTGCCATCGCACTCGATTCCAGGGAGGCCGCCGCAATTGTTTCCACAGCGGCAGACGTTTCTTGGGTGGATGCCGCCACTTCTTCCGAACTGGCCGCCGTAGCTTCAATATTGCTGGCGTCCCCCCCTCTTCCACCTCGATGCGGCTTTGCTGCATGGCCTGAACCGCATTCGCGGAACTTCCCAGTATTTTTTGAACAAGCCCGGTTACCTCGGACGCGTCCTGGTTGGACTGTTCGGCCAATTGGCGAACTTCGTCCGCCACCTCACTTTAGGACTTTTCAGAGGCGGCGTTCTGTGCGAAACCGCATGTGTCCCCGGCAGTTGTCGTAATTTTTTTGACAAGCAGGACCTGGTTGCCCTTCGCATTGAACCTGATTGCATCAGCGGCACATTTCATAATGAACAATCCGCGGTCCGATTCTTTCAGCAGATCGCTGTCTGACAAATAGTCTTCGAGAGCGGCTCGTCGGAAATTGTTCAATTTCAGCAGCGCTTCTTTTACTGGAAACCCCGGACCTGGATCTTTGACTCTGACAATCAGTCGTTTCCCGTGAAAAACCTCCAGCTTGAGGGTTACGGATCCCCCGTTTCCAGCGACACCATGCTTGAAAGCATTGTTCACAGCTTCGTTTACGGCAACCACTATCAAAGAATTGCCATCAGATAAAGTTTGTTTGATATACTCTCCAACGAAGGATCTGACCTGTTGAAAGCCCTCATAATCGTTGAATGTGAATGCAACGATTGACTTTTTCATTGAGTCACCACTCCCGTCAGGTGTATGACTTCCACATGTCATGCCAGTTTGATGCAGACGGCTGTTGCATCGTCACTTGCTCTTTTGGATAACTGCTCAAGCATACTGACGCTCGCTGAGAAATCCGTAAACCTTTGATCGTTTTGCACCGGCAGCAGATCGAGCAAACCGTCGCTCATGAAAAAGAAAGAATCCCCCGACCGGTATGGGAATACATGTCTCTCGTACTCCACATCCTCAAACAGGCCGACAAATGTGCCAGGCAGCTTCATCACTCTTTGGTTTTGCGAAGACAAAACCAGAAAGTGATTAATCCCTCCGGCAACGCATGTAAGCGTTTTTTGCGAAAAATCAATTTCAAAACAGATGACCGCCGCAAAAGAATCTTCCACAAAATAAGACATCGATTTCCTGTTCATCCAGGCCAGTTTTTTGTCCAGCGGCATGTTTCTCTCCGCAGCTTCGTTAAACAGCACTTTCAAGGCGGAATTTTGCAGGGCCGGCGCCAAACCGTGGCCCATCACATCGATCACGCAGCCGATCAGTACGTTTCTGTTTTTGTTCCACCTGAACTCGTACGAATCGCCGCTCAGGTAATAGGCGGGCCGGTAAATGGTCTTGAGCGTGATTCGCTCGTCCGCAATGTCCTGTGGCAAAAACTTCCTTTGAATGGTCCCTGTCAGAATCACGTCTTTTTCAAGCCGTTTCCGCTCCGTTATGTCACTGAATACTCCTATGTAGAATGTCACGTTGTCCGATGAGTCCTTAATGGCGTTTATGGTAAGGTTCTCCGCATAAATCTCACCGTTTTTGCGCCGGTTCCAGATCTCCCCCTTCCACTGGCCGGTCTCGCGGATGGAGGCCCACATGGTTTGATAGAAGGAACCCTCATGCCGGCCGGATTTCAAAAGCCTCGGAGTTTTGCCGACCACTTCTTCCGGACTGTAGCCGGTTATTATGGTAAAGGCCGGGTTGATTGACTGAATGATTCCGCGTTCGTCGGTAATCATTACTCCTTCGGTCAGATTTTCAAACATCTCTTCGGCAAGTTGCAGTTTGTCTCCCGCCAGCTTGCTCTCCGTAATGTCGCGCCAGATTGCAACAATCCCCTTGCGTCCGCCGTCAGGATGAAACACGGGCGTTTTGACCACGGAGAAAAACTGGAATGTCCCGTCCGGTTTCAAGACAACACGCTCGAAATTCCTGGTTTCGGCTGCTCTCCATGTTTGTTCGTCGGTATCCTGACAGGCAAGCAGCATCTCGTGAAAAATATTCTGCGGGTCGCAGATCTCCGAAGCCCTTTTCCCCCTGTAACCGACTTTTTCAAGCTGAAAGAAGCGCAAAGCGGCCTCATTGACCTCCAACCACCGTCCTCTTCCGTCTTTTAAAATCACCATATCCGGCAGAGCATTAACCATAATACGCAGCCGTTCCATCTCAGTCAACGCGCATTCACCCCCCGCCTCGTTCAGTCATTTGCACTCCCCCCCTTTGTTGACGCTGCCATCAGTCTTTCGAACGATGAGACCGGCACCGGTCGGCTGAACAGATACCCTTGCATTTCATCACACTTCTGTTTCAGCAGGAATGCTTGTTGAACAGGGGTTTCCACGCCTTCGGCAACGACTTTCAGATTCAGACTGTGCGCCAGTGTGATGATGGCCGTGACAATGGCTGCGTCGGATAGATTGGTGTCGATTTCTCGGACAAAAGAACGGTCAATTTTTAACGTGTCGATCGGAAACTTCTTCAGATAGCTGAGGGAAGAGTAGCCCGTTCCAAAATCGTCAATCGAAATTCGGACTCCCAGTGTTCTCAATTCATTGAGCGTGGCAATTGTCCGGTCCGCATTTTCCAAGGCGATGCTCTCGGTAATTTCCAGTTCCAGATATTCGGGATCCAGTCCCGTTTCGTGCAGCACCCGCGCCACCGTTGCCACCAAATCCGTTTGCCGGAACTGACGGGCTGACAGATTGACCGCCACCCGAAGAGGTGAAAAACCGGCTTGCTGCCAGGCTTTGTTTTGTTTGCATGCGGTGTGCAGAACCCACTCCCCAATCGGGATAATCAATCCCGTCTCCTCTGCCAGAGAAATAAATTCTGCCGGTGAAACCGTCCCCAAATCAGGGTGCTCCCATCGGATGAGGGTTTCCATGCCGACAATTTGACCTGTTTGCATATCCACCTTCGGCTGGTAATAAAGGACAAATTCCTGACGATCCAACGCTTTGCGCAAATCGGTTTCCAGCGCCAGCCGTTCGAACGCTTTCGAGTTCATCTCCGGTGTGTAAAACTGATAATGGCCGCCGCCCAGTTCCCTGGCGCGGTACAAGGCCGTATCCGCATTTTTTAACAGTTCCTCCATATCCTTTCCGTCAGCCGGATACAAACTGATCCCCATGCTCATGGAAGTGAAAATTTCCTCACTTCCACAGATTAGAGGTTCTTTAAATACCTCGGCAATGTGCCGCACCCTCCTCACCACATCTTTTTCACTCGTAATCTGCGTCAATAGCAGGGCAAATTCGTCTCCGCCCAGACGGGCGACAATGTCCCCGTCACGTACACAGCTTTTAAGCCGTTCGGCAACCCCTTGCAGCAGCCGGTCGCCGGCAGAGTGACCCAAACTCTCGTTTATGCCCTTGAAACGATCCAAATCTATAATCAGGACAGCCAGCATCTGGTTTTGCTGTTTGGCATGGTCCAGTTGGGAAGTCAGATTCTGAAAAAACGTACGGTTGGGCAGTCCGGTCAGAGTGTCATGATGGGCCTGGTACACTATCCGTTCTTCATACGATTTTCGCTCGGTAATATCCGTGAAGGTGGCGGCATAGTGCGTAATTTTGCCCATTTCATCCGACACGGCGCTGATCGTCAGCCATTCCGGATAAATCTCGCCGTTCTTGCGGCGGTTCCAAATTTCTCCTTCCCACTTTCCGGTCTCATGGATCGACGCCCACATGCTGATGTAAAATTCGGCGTCATGACGTCCGGAGTTCAGGATGCGCGGATTTTTTCCGATCACCTCTTCCGGGCTGTAGCCGGTAATTGCGGTAAACGCGGGATTTACCAGTTGAATGCTGCCGTGTATATCTGTAACCACAATACCTTCGACTGTGTTTTCAATCACCTTGGACACCAGGTGCAGTTGCTCTTCAACTCTTTTCAGCCGGGTGATGTCTAAGATAACTGCAGCGCAATGAGTAATGGATCCCGCTTCATTCCGAATCGCGCTGACGGTAACCCACGTCGGGTAGATCTCTCCATTCTTGCGGCGGTGCCAAATTTCGCCCTGCCACTTTCCGGCATCGTGAACAGTCGCCCATATGTTGGCGTAAAATCCGGCACCCTGTCGTCCGTATTTCAGGATGGGCGGTTTTTGACCGATCACTTCTTCCGCGCTATAGCCAGTAATGGCAGTAAACGCGGGATTCACAAGTTGAATTTTGCCGGTCGCATCGAGAATGACTACCCCTTCCGACGTGGTTTTGTACACCTGGATGGCGAGCCGCAACTCTTCCTCACTCAGCTTGGACTGTGGGGTTCTTCGCAAAACTTCCATAACAAACTCTCCTCATTGGCACTGAATGAACGCAAACTGTTTCTGCAATTTGTTCTTATTGTAAGTTCAGAGTACATAATGGAAAAAAATTGCGAAAATAAGGGAATTCCCCGATAAATATCGGGAAATTCCCCGATATTTGTCGAATCCCTGATTTGCCGCACTTCCTCAGGTTTGCCACCAAACCGCCAAATGTGAACAAATTGTTTTTTTATAAAAAAAACCGGTGATGTCTGACACCACCGGCAAGACAACTATCTGCGCTCATGAATCTCATTCAGAATCGTTTCCGCAAACTCTTCATACTTAAAGCTTCCTTGGTCACCGGCGCCCCGTTTGCGTACGGATACAGTTTCGTTCTCCATTTCCTGCGCCCCCACCACCAACATGTAAGGAATCTTATGCAATTGGGCGTCACGGATCTTGTACCCGATCTTTTCGTTCCGGGTATCAAGCTCCACACGAATTCGCTTGCGCTTCAGGTATTCATAGACCTTCTGTCCATATTCTTCAAACTGTGGTGAAATGGTGAGTACCTTGGCCTGCACGGGAGCCAACCAGGTAGGGAATGCTCCTTCATACACTTCAATCAGGTAAGCGGTCATTCGTTCCATGGTACTCAGGATTCCCCGGTGAATCACAACCGGTCTGTGCATCTTTCCGTCTTCGCCTACATATTCAAGCTCGAACCGTTGTGGGAGCAAGAAGTCAAGTTGAACGGTGGACAGGGTCTCTTCTTTGCCGATGGCCGTTTTCACCTGCACATCCAACTTGGGTCCGTAGAAAGCAGCTTCCCCTTCCGCTTCCCGATAGGAAAGCCCCATCTCGTCCATGGCCGCTTTCAGCATGGACTGCGCCTTTTCCCACATCTCGTCGTCCTGGTAATATTTTTCCGTGTTGTTGGGATCCCGGTAGGACAGACGGAACCAGTAATCTTCAATCTTGAAGTCTTTGTACACCTGCAGGATCAGTTCGACCACTTTCTTGAATTCCGACTGGATCTGGTCGGGGCGGCAGAAAATGTGGGCATCGTTCAGGGTCATGGCCCTGACGCGCTGCAATCCGGAAAGTGTGCCGGACATTTCGTAGCGGTGCATGGTTCCAAGCTCCGCAATCCGCAAAGGAAGATCCCGATAGCTGCGCAGTTCGTTCTTGAACAGCATCATGTGGTGCGGGCAGTTCATCGGACGCAGGACCAACTCTTCATTATCCATCTTCATGGGCGGATACATGTCCTCATGATAGTGGTCCCAGTGCCCGGAGATCTTGTACAGTTCCACGCTTGCCATATGGGGTGTATATACATGTTCGTATCCGAGGCTTTCTTCCAGATCGACAATATACCGTTCGATAGTCCGGCGTATACGGGCACCATGGGGCAGCCATAGGGGCAATCCCTGCCCGACTTCCTTGGTTAGGGTGAACAGTTTTAATTCTTTGCCGATCCGCCGGTGGTCACGGCGTTTCGCTTCCTCCAGCCGGTGCAGATGCTCGTCCAATTGAGCCTGTTTAGGCCAAGCTGTGGCATAGATACGCTGCAGCATTTCGTTTTCCGCTTTGCCCCGCCAGTAGGCGCCGGCAATCGACAGCAGCTTGAAGGCCTTGATTTTGCCCGTGGAAGGGAGGTGCGGTCCGGTGCACAAGTCGGTGAATTCACCCTGATGGTAAATGGAGAGAACCGTATCTTCAGGCAGATCGTTGATAATCTCCACTTTGAACCGGTCGCCACGCTCATTGAACATCTTGAGCGCGTCTTCCCGCGAGATTTCTTCCCTGCGAATCGGGAGATCTTCGCTGACGATTTTTTGCATTTCTTTTTCAATCAGCGGCAGATCGTCAGGAGAAAAGGAACGGCCGGAGAAATCATAATAAAAACCGTCTTCGATCACAGGGCCGATGGCAAACTTCACGTCCGGCCACAGACGGGCAACTGCCTGCGCCATCAAATGAGCACTGGAGTGACGAAGCGTCTCCAACCCCTCCGGATCCTCATAGGTAAACAGCTCAATCTTGCAATCTTCCGTTACTGGAGTGGTGAGGTCCACCAGTTTGCCGTTGATTTTCCCCACAACCGCATTTTTCTTCAGGTGTTGCGACAGAGATGCCGCAATCTCGAGCAAAGTGGTTCCGGCAGCGTAGATCTTGACAGAACCGTCTTTCAGCTCGACTTTTACTTCTTTTTGCACATCGACTGGCATGTGCGAACCCCCCTTTGGTCAAATCTGTTGCTTGGAAAAATAAAAAAACGCCTCCCCCCTGCCAATCTGCAAGGACGAAAGCGCTAGCTTACGTGGTTCCACCTTGTTTCGATCCGGGTACTTCCGGATCCTCATTCGGCCTGTAACGCAGGCATACGTCCCGGAATACTGATCGTTCCTCCAGGAAGCTGCAAGGGGGTCGTATATTTGCCGTTATCGCAAGGGAGCTTTCAGCCTGCGGCTCCCTCTCTCTGGGCGTCGTACAAATACCGCTGTCCTCGGTCATCGCCGATATAGGTTAGTTTGTAATGCAATCATGATAAATGGATCACTTGGAATAGTCAAGGGGAAAATGGCCGTGCTGCTCCCAAATTTTCATGGGTGCCTGGCAGAGGCTGCATCCTTTGCAGAAATTGACCCGATCCTCAAAGACTCTTTTGACAGTCTCCACCAGAACCTGGTCTTCCGTTTTCTGTACAGGCACATGAATCAGGACATTCGATGGCGCCATGGTGATCAGAGTGGAAATCAACATGTCTTCCTGTTGCAAATCACCGTCAATCAAATCTTCGGCGAAGTGATTTAAGTCTTCGTCCGTAATTTGAAACCCGTCATGGTCAACCAACCGGGGCCAATCCTGGTCCATAATCAGATGGATCAGGGGAGAACGGGGCGGCTGTACGCTTAGAAAGTGCCTCAGCAACTTCACAAACTCCTGGTATTCACGATCCATCAGATATTCATCAATCACCTGCTCGATTGCTTTCAGCAGATCCTTCTCGTACAAGCGCAGCCGGAACCTGACCAGCCCTTCCCAATTCAGAATGGAATGTACCTTAAGGTCCTGCAGAATCTCCTGTTCCATTTCCAATTTGCGCAAGAGTCGGGCGCCGTACCGTCTGAACAAGGACAAGTATTTGACTGCATTGCCGCTGAGGTACTCCACTTCATCCGAGTCATAATATGGATATTCTTTTGCAATCTGTCTTCGGATCCAATTCCGTTCCCAAAATTCCGTCAAAAAATCCGTAAGTGCCCTTGCCAATGAGATTTGAACCTTGTCACTGTCCTCTTTGCTCATCCACTCTACCGTATAATAACAGACACTTCCCAGTCTGCATCTGCCCGTTGTGATTTTGATGCCTTCGATTCTCAATTCCTGCAGGCCCTTGTCAATATAAGAAGCAAGCTGATCTAACTGCTTCGCAGCCCCGATTGCGTACCGATACAAAACATTCACCCTTTCATTGGTCGAAACCGGCTCCAAAGGTGTTATACAGTATATGTTTTGACCGGAACGGTTATACAGGGGCGGTTTGAATGAAAGGTTGTCTTGTCACCCATAAAAACAGGCATTTATACGTATTGTTTAATGATAAAGGTTATAAACACATGAAAGGGGCTGGCTTACCAAATGAACAATCCCTATGTTATAAGGCCTTTTAATCAAATTGGCAAAAGGGCAGAATTTTACTGCATCCATTGCGCTCAAACCCACCCCAAAACAGATTCCGATGATATTTTCAAAACCGGATTTCGCTCGTTCCCAACCGGAGAAACGTATCCGCTCGGGATTTGCAAGAAAAGTGAAACTGTCTCACAGCAATCCCAAAAAGCAGAAGACTGCATCGCTTAGCAAAACAAATCCCTTCACGGCAATTCAAGCCATGAAGGGGTTTTTTAATGGACGGGAAAGTCACGTCGAGCTACAAGTAAGGCAGCCTTTGATTTTGCATGGATAGATTAAACTCCATGCAGCCTTTTGAAAGCTCTAAGCACATTTGAGAAGTCTTTCCGATGTAATGTTCCCCGTTATGGAAGCGAATCGTTTATATTGAGAGGAAGTATTGTGCTAATTTCAGCCCAAGAAGGAACATCCAAATTAGCTGTTCTCCAATGAAAAATAGGAATACGATCTGGAAATCGAGGATTCGGTTTTGTTATTTTAATTGAAATGGCAATAGCTCGTCCACTATCAGTAGTCATAATAAGAGCAGGCCGTATTTTTCCGGTCCGCCCTAAATGATTTACCTGTCCTGGTGGATATGGAAAGTAGATGTCATATATTTGTCCTGGTTTCATTTAATCACGCAACCATGCTTTCGCAACTTGTCTGTGCGCTGGATTGTTGTAATCGATGTTAACTGCACCATTATTATCTACTTGTAGAACATTGTCATTCGCTAATAACCGATCAATGTTGATTCCGGAGGCAAATTGTTGATTCATGCGACCTGCACGTTGAGTTGCACCTTGTCTTCTCCTTACTAAAGTGCTTTTAGAATTAGGAGCAGAGCGCTTCGGAGTTCTTAACATTTTTCTCCCTCCTTTTATCTCACTCGCACCACCACATAATAGTAATAGTATATGCAACTGGTGTCAAACCTAACACTTGCCGTTCCTCAATCAGGTCAGTATATGTTGAAGAAATGAACACTTGAAGCTTTTTCCGCAAGCTTTATTCCCCCTATAAAGTGGCATCTTTTGTAATATGTTCTACCATTTCATTGACAATCCTTTTTATTCGATCCTCAAACTAAATCATAGGGGGATGTGCCATTCCCACTCAAAACCCTATATATCAACGTTTATCGACTCCGTATAAGTTCCACTAGAGGTTTTACACAAAATTGGACTTGATCTCTTGCTGCGGACGGCTATTGTCCCTCTTTGAAATTTTTTTCATCAGTCTCTGTCAGGTTATTTCTTGACAAGTAACCGGACAGTATCTTCCAGAACTCGTTCAGCTTCCAGTTTCAGGCTTTCAGATGTACGGTTAGAAATGGGATGAAAGACTTCAATCAAAGGATAGTCCTCGTAACCATGCGCTTGCGCCATGATTCTTCCCTGCGTCATAAAAACTTGGGTACAAAAAACCGCTGTGGGAATCCCTAATTTTTCAAAGTAAATTCCATCAAGCACACTGCTTGAACTGCAGGATCCTCAGTCACCTACTCCCGCAATCACTGCATGACAAGAGCGAAGCTGCCACAAAACTTCATTTTGCAGCGGTAAAGACGGATTGCTTTTATCGATCCACACAATCTGTTTTACCGGATAACGACTTTGAATTTGTTCACACAACCATTTCAAAAACACATCTGAATTTCTTTTTCCGTTGTTAATGACTGCAATCACTTTATTCTCAAGACTCTCCAGACGCTCTGCCATACTGCTCCCAGATTCTGAATTGTTCTTTTCGTTCGATTCGTGTGCAGGATGTAACACCACAAATTGTCCATTCATATTCCACTTCTCTCCTCGATATGTTTTTGCGCCTCATGTGCGGCAACTCCCCCGTCGTTAGTTGCAGTTACCACCTGGCGCAATTGTTTAACCCTTACGTCTCCGACTGCAAAAATTCCCGGCACTGCGGTTCGCATTTTTTCATCTGTTATGACATACCCGTTCTGATCAGTGATTCCAAGCCCTTCAACACACTTTGACAACGGATCAAGTCCCACATAAACAAATATCCCGTCACAAGGAAAATCCAACTGTTCTCCTGTTTCTACATGTTCAACCAATACCGATGAAACTGTATCTTGCCCCCGTATTTCTTTCACAACATAGTTCAGCATGAAACTGATTTTGGGGTTGTGGATCGCTCTCTGCTGTAAAATCTTCTGTGCACGCAGTTTGTCCCGTCGGTGAATGATTGTAACTTTACGAGCATATCGGGTTAGATAGATCCCCTCTTCCACTGCGGAATCTCCACCGCCCACAACCACAATCTCTTTATCTTCAAAATAAGCCCCGTCACAAATGGCACAATAGGCTACTCCTTTTCCCGTTAATTCTCGCTCTCCCGAAACTCCCAGTTTTCTATGTTCCGTACCGGTAGCCAAAATGACTGTTTTTGTCAGGTACTCTCGTTCTGAAGTTTTAACCCTTATATAAGTTTCTTCCTGTTTGATCTGTAGAACCTCACCATACGCATATTCTGCTCCAAATTTCTTCGCTTGCTGGAAAATCCGGCCTGACAATTCGGGACCGGAGATACGTTCATACCCTGGGTAATTCTCGATCTCTTCCGTGTTCATCATCTGCCCGCCCGGAGTGTTCTTTTCTATAATCAGGGTACGAAGATTTGCTCTTGCTGCATACAAAGCGGCTGTCAAACCGGCAGGTCCCGCCCCTACCACGATCACGTCATAATCTTTTTTCTCATTCGACACTACCGGTTTGGAGATCGCCGTTTCTGGAAATACAATTTTCTTAGTAACCGCCGCTGTCTGCCGAATACTCCCCCACCCCGGTATAAAGGCGGAGAACCGTCCTGCCTCTCCCCCGCCTGTAATTAGAAGAATATCATCAGGACTCGGTACCGCCCTCATTTTTTTATCCGCTTCCCCTGCAGGCAGTTCCATTTGAAGTCCGAACCTGTAATTGTCGATTTGTTTCCTGTATGCATGTTCGAACAGAAATTGTTTGATCCGCTGTTTCTCCCAACCATGTTCCATAAGAGTAGCAAGATGTTCGGGGCACAGTATCACCACACACTGTGTGTCCCGCTGCATGTTAAAAGTAGCGATGGCGGACATACGGTCGGCAATCGACATCAGGATTCCTTCAGGTGTGCTGGCTACATGATTGTAAATCTGGTTGGGTCCTTCAGCAGCAAAGACGGTTACGGTACTCTCTTCTCGCTTGAATCCTCTTTCCACATGTAGCGGCGTCCATCCCTCCGGTTCGGCTTCCGCCACACAAAAGCTGATTTTTCCCGGATGTCCCAATGTGGTCTGGTCAAAATCGGATGAACGTCCCGCATTTAACAGCGCCAATCTGACGGCCCGTCCAATGGTTGCATTGGGCCTAACTCCCCCGCTCATTAGATTTTTGCCTGTGTTGAAACCCAATTGTCTAATAACCGGTCCGTTAATAATTAGCAGAATAGCGGCCCCTCCCGTGCTCGCCGTTGGCCCGTGAACACCAAAAGCCGGATCCAGAACCGCTTTTATGGCGGCCGCTACCACCGGCATATACGAAGGGAGACAGCCTGCCATCACTGCATTGATGGCCGCCTTCTCGGCTGTAATTTCAAGATTTCTCTCAGGAATGACCCCAAGTACTTCGTCCCCTCGCAATCCCCCTCCTCTCAGCATTTCAGTTACTTTCTCCGGAGTTGGCGGTATAATCGGCAGCCCGTCCGTCCATCCATTTTCAAAAAAGTACTCGATCGCATCATCCGAAGCTCCAAACGTAATTTGACTGGATGATAATTTTTCCATAAAGCCTAGCTCCCAGTAAATAAAATCAGCAAATATTGTTTGTTTTTTTAGTTTACTCGGAGTAAAATATCATGTAAAACGAAATATAAAGATAACAAATATCATAAATTATGATAATAAAAGAGGATGGAACCTTCATGCTTGAAAGCAGCGATCTGAGAATTTTCCAAATGGTAGCTCGTGAAGGTAGTGTTTCAAAAGCTGCACAAAAACTGCAGTATGTACAATCCAATGTTTCCGCAAGAATTAAACATCTGGAATCTTCACTTGGAACCTCTTTGTTTTATCGTCATAAAAAAGGGGTTACCTTAACTGCGACTGGTAAAATTTTGCTAACCTACTCCAATCGGATTCTGTATCTCCTGAAAGAAGCGGAAGCCGCATTGACTGCCCCCGATTCTCCCCGAGGTTCCCTGAGTATTGGAGCAAAAGACTCTACGGCTGCCGTTAGGCTACCATCCATCCTAGCTCGTTATCGAAAGCGGTTTCCCGAAGTGGACTTGTCTCTAATGACTGGTACGACGGAAGAAATTGTATCGTCTCTACTGGAGTATCAACTGGACTGCGGAATTGTGGCAGGCCCGGTTCACCATCCCGACCTTGTTCAGGAAGTAATTGCTCAAGAAGAAATTGTTTTGGTCTCAGATTTGGAAACTCCCCCGGTCAGACGATTAAGGAACTTGAAGCGACCTTTGTTTCTGGTTAATCGGAAAGGATGCGCCCACCGTTTCTTGCTTGAACAATGGTTAAGGGATGAGGGGATTCCGGCTAAATTCATGGAATTTGGCGGAGTCGAAACCATTTTGAAAAGTGTCCGGGCAGGTCTGGGATATACTTTGACTTCCAGAACCGTTGTTCAAGAGAGTGAGATGGATCAAGCGGTCAAGTGCCATCCTGTACCCGAAAAATATTCATCTCTTCCTACTGTTTTGATCCGGAGACAAGATGTTCAATTGAACAGTACTCTTAAAAGCTTTCTGGAAATTATCCAAGAGGATTATGGAAAGCAAACGTAACTGTTCAATGAAGCCGGTTTGATGTTGTCGGCCATGTATTTAAAACTCAGTTTTTTAAGTCTGGAGCTTGCCAACTGTTTGGGAATCGTCTGAAAAAACGATTCACATGAATCCGGTAATCCTCAAGCGTTGTCTTGCTCACACCTTGAACCTGTTTCCAGAAAAGAAAATTTCGTAATGCCTCTTCCACGTCATTCTCGATTGATCCACTTTTACTTTTTTTCGCATAAAAAAACCCCTCCTGTAGTTAATCAAAACTACTACGGAGAGGATAACTCCCTGGTGTCTCGCCAGCCTCTAGGGATTAACGTTTTAGTTAGGTTTAGTCACTTTTTGGTGACTTATCGGAAAACCCTGTGTTTAGAGGGTTTTTAGTGTTGGTGCCGGAAGCCGGACTCGAACCGGCACGGGTTATGCACCCGAGGGATTTTAAGTCCCTTGTGTCTGCCATTCCACCACTCCGGCATGTAAAGAACTTCGAAATAAGATATTTTCAGGTACTTATCTCTGTATTATTGCAGACGAACAATCAGAATTAGGGATTAACAGGTATTTATTCTTATCCTTATCAACCAAGACGTGGGTGAAGAACTACAAATAAGAGTTTGAAAAATCCCTATTTCAAAAATAGCCTTATCCATATCGGCAAATAAGTGCCTCAAAAGACCTTATATTTTTCGACAGCCACACTTTCATTTAAAAAAACAAAAAAGCTGGAGGCGCCACCCGGATTCGAACCGGGGGTAAAGGTTTTGCAGACCTCTGCCTTACCACTTGGCTATGGCGCCATGAGGAAACCCATTAAAGCAGAGTGTAGCCTGGAAGCTGGTGCCGATGCTTTAATGGGAACCCAAATAATATCCTGTGGTGGAGCATAGGGGATTCGAACCCCTGACCTTTGCACTGCCAGTGCAACACTCTACCAACTGAGCTAATGCCCCGATATGCCGTGTGCTGCAACCAAACCGCCGTGGTCATCAGCGACAAGTTCTATTATACATAGCCCAAACAGGTTAAGCAAGAGGTGAAATCCACCATCAGTGGCTGCCGCTTACATGGAAGCAACGGATACTGGCAAAATCTCCACATGCTCCTCAAACGCACCGGTAAAACCTTCCCCCCGCTCAATCTGAATCCACTCTCTTCTGTTGCAGTCCAGCATTCGGGTAATATAATCGCACGCGACACGCGGGTCAATCCGATCCCCGCACGTATAGACATCCACACTGGCATATCCGTGTTCAGGAAAGCTGTGTATGGTCAGATGTGATTCGGAGATGATAACCACACCGCTGACCCCGTGGGGAGTAAACTTGTGAAATGTCACTTCCCTGACTTCCGCTCCAGCTTCCAGTGCGGCATTGACCATGACTTTTTCAACCAGTGACATGTTGTTCAGTTTCTCCGGGTCGCATCCCCAAAGCTCCGCAATTACATGGCGTCCCATTGTGTCCATCGCAATTTTCCCCCGTATCAACCCAGATGTTTGTCTTAGTATCTGGCTGGAGTTCGGGGATTAGACTGGAAAATTTATTTAGTTCCCCGGTTCAGAAATCTGTCAATGGCAGTTTGGTGTTCCTCAGAGTTCCAAAGCGCCGCGCAAAGCTTACTTTCAAGATCCATTGCCTCTTCCAGTCGAAGATTGCGGGATTGGCGCAGCATATGCAGGATGCCTTGGACAGCAGCCGGTGAATGAGCAGCCATCTCTTTTGCAAACTTCCAAACATGTGACCAGAATTCCGCATGGGGAGCCACCTCGTCAACCATTCCGATGCGCAGTGCTTCTTCCGGATCCACAATTCTGCCTGACAAAATCAGCCTGAGTGCAGCCTGATACCCGATGGTTCTGGAAAGCAGGGCTGCTCCTCCCCAGCCCGGTGAGATCCCCAGTTTCACCTGGACGAATCCGATGGATGCATGGCTCGAGGCAATCCGGAAATGACAGGCGGCAGCCACTTCCCCGCCGCCTCCCCGGGCGGCGCCGTTAATGGCGGCTATGACAGGCTTTGGAAAGGTGGCAATCCGGTAGAGGATTTCTCTCATTTCGGACCATTTTTTGTACACATCTTCCGGAGTATGAAGGGAATCGTGGAACTCCTTCAGGTCCCCTCCCGAAACAAAGGACCGGTCTCCGCTTCCGGTCAGAATCACAATCCGTATGTCCGGATCCTCTTGTGCCTGCTCCAACAAAGCGGACAAGCTTTCCATGACCCGGGAATTGATGGCGTTGCTTGCTTCCGGGCGGTGAATTTTAATAACGGCAATATGTTCGGATGCTTCAAACATAACAGGGACAGTCAATGGAAAAACCTCCGTTCCTCATGTCTGTCTCTATCCTATCAGACGGGAACGGAGGTTGTGAACCTTTATACCCGATTTGCCAATTTGGCCAATTGCTTCCTGTATTGTTCTTCCGTCAAGCTTCCTTCGAGCAATTGCTTGCGAAGCGCTTTGACTGCCTGGGCCAGCTCACCGTCTCTCCGGTTTCTGCTGCCTAACGGGGATACTCTCTTGTTATTGCCGCGAAGCCAAAAGTAAGCACCTGCGCCAACAAGGGCAATTAGAAGAAGGGCGACAAACAGGATCCCCGCACTCTCATCGGCCCCGGCAGGGCTCTTTGTCTCTCCTGCGGGAGCGGGATTGGCTGCCTTTGTTTGCTCCTGTTTCTCCATCACCGTTTGGAAATTGTCTTTCTGGTAGGAGACGGTTACTAAGTATTCATCCTTGGCCGAAAAAAATCCTTTCGACAGTTTGTGGATTGTTTGGCCCATATTGTTTTTGGCGGTTTCTTGCGTTTCCCGGGACAGCTTGAAGTTTTTGCCGTCCAGCGGTTCAAATACGTAAAAATACAAATCCTTGATGTCATAATAGGACTGGAACTTGAAGGGAAATTCCCGCTGGCTGCCTTTTCCCTGATATGGGTTGCTGTAATACTCCACGACAAAGTGGTAGGGTTTGCCCGGTTCAATGGGTGCGGTCGGCTTCCATTCCAGCAAGCCCGCCTGGGGGTCGTACTTGTAGTCGACCGGTGTCTCCGGCTGGTTTTGATCCTTGAACTCCGCCACCAAATAGATTTTGGTCAACGGATCTTTGGGAATGGGGAATCGGATGGTATCGGAAAAGGCTTGAGAGGTCCGATTTTCCAACGAACCGTATAATCCTGTCAGCAATACGGGAGTGTCCGGCGGCCAGTCCTCCGGTTTGTCCATTTCGGGCATCACCTGCACTTCCAATTCGGACAAGAGCAGGCTGTCGTTGGGAGCAGCAAGTCCCGCACCCGATAACGGGAACATAACCAGCACAAAAACAAGCATCCATCTGACCAGTCTCCGCATAACAGATCATTCCTTACATGGTTGATACTCAAAGTATACCATCTGGGAATGGCTCCAGTTTTTAACGTTTGGTGACATATAGAAAGACCTTCCCGCTGCTCGGGAAGATCTGAAAGAAGGTCTATTCGGGAAGCACTACCATTTGCTCCTGTACATTCACAAGCAGTTTGGCTGCTTGTGCCCGGGTCAGGCCGTCATTTGGCATGAAACGCCCGTCCGCTCCTTTTACCAGCCCTGCCTGATACGCGGTTGCCACATATGGACGCAGGGCCGGGGCAATACGCTCCCAATCCTTAAATGTTTCTTTGAGCAGCTCTTCTGCCTCATCCGCATCCATTAATTCAATCAAATCTTGCGCTTCCAGTATCTCGACCAGAGATACAACCACGTCCTGTCGAACCGCAGGCATCATGGGATGGAACAGCATGTCCCCGTCCGGAGCTCTGAAGGAGGTCATATAGTCTTTGCTGGCTTCCACATATTTGAACGACCAGCGGGTAGGAGGGACATCCTCAAAATCCTGAGTGTCCGTTTCCGCCTCCAGTTGGAACATTTTGGCGATCATGGTTGCGAATTGTTCACGGGTGACCGTCTGTTCCGGATTGAACCGGCCTTTCTCGTCCCCGTTCAGAATCCCTTTTTTCGCGAGCTTTTCGATGGCGTCCTGCGCCCAATGTCCTTTTACATCGTCAAAGGAGATCCGGTATACATTGTTGGTTACGTTGGTGGTATTGTCGATCTTGATATTCTGCTTCGCTTCACCGCTGCCCTCAATCGTGATGTTGCCCGAATTCTGGGCGGGAGCTGCCATTGCAGGTGCGGCACCCATTCCTAAAACGGTTGTCAACGCCAAAATTGCAAATTGTCTTTTCATAGCCTTCACCTCATGTTTGATTTGGATTTGCCTTACGCTTTTATCCTAACAACCGGTTTCGGAAGGACTGTGGAAGAAATGAGGAAGAGTTTGGACAACTTGTGGAAAAATCATAGAAATGTTTGTCGACAGGAATCTGTCGACAATTATCGAATCAGTAATAAATATAGATGTCTACTGTTGGAGGTTGTGTCATGGAAAACCGCATCAAGCCCCGAGTCAAAATCCTTCGTTACTCAGATCCTGACCGCCTGTCCCTCGCCAAAAATGCGGCGATTTTTCTGGGCAAAATGGATGAGGAAAACACAAAGCGTCCGTTGAATATGTTAAAAATGGGTCATACGTCCGTGTTCCGCGGCGAACATGTCAAATTTGAGTTCTGGACAACAAAAGTTGTATACGATCATCTTGTCACATATACGACCGCTCAAATGCGAGCATGCGGTGGTCTGCGGGCCAACGAGGCGCACCACTTTATCCCGCCCGTTGATGCGCCGGAACTGTATGAGATTGGTCAGAAGCACCTGGAAACTTACAAAATGCTGGTGCACGGCATTGACCCGGAAACTAACGACCCTACCGAACGAATGCGGCTGCAAACAGCCCGTTCTGTTGCACCGATCAGCGTGGAACTGCATTACATCCTGCAGTTCAATTTCCTCACGCTGATGGAAGCTGTCTTTCCCCAACGGATTTGGGAGCCGGGAGCGCAACCCGATACCTTTGAGGTTGTCAACATGATGTGGGAACAGGTTCGGGAGCACGACTCCGAGCTGTGGGATCTGGCAAAAGATATTTATGGACCGGAAGCGATTGCGTGGAAGAAAGCCCGGAACCGATTAAAAAAGGAAAACCCTGAACTGTTTGCCGAGATTATGGAGAAGTATGGCCAGTTGAAGTCCATGTGGAGCTAACAAGGCCAATTAAAATTACAAACGGGGAGCAATTGATTATGCAATATTCAAGCCGACTGAGTCGTTTCGATTCAGCCGTTTTTTTCGAACTGAACGGTGTTAAGCAGGAGCTTCGAGAGCAGGGAAAAGAAATTATCGATTTGGGCATCGGGTCCCCCGATCTGCCGCCACCCCCGCATGTAATCAAAGCATTGACGGAAGCGGCAGCCAACCCACAAGAGTATGGATACCCGATTTCTGAGGGAAGCCCGTTTTTCCGGGAAGCCGTGGCAACCTGGTACGCCAACCGGTTTGGCGTCAATCTGGACCCTGTTTCAGAGTGCCTGGCCCTTATGGGTTCCCAGGACGGGCTTTCCCATCTGGCCCTCGCTCTGGTCGACCCTGGCGAGTACGTGCTGGTTCCGGATCCCGGGTATCCCATCTACGAAGTCAGCATTCATCTGGCCAACGGGATTCCTTATCCCATGCCGTTGAGGGAAGAAAACGGGTTCTTGCCAGACTTCTCCATCATTCCAACAGAAGTGGCGCTTAAGGCCAAAATGATGATCCTGAACTATCCGAACAACCCGGTTACATCGGTGGCCGATCGGGCTTTTTATGAAAAAGCCATTGCCTTCGCAAAGCGATACAACATTCTGATTGTCAGCGATATCGCCTATTCGGAGCTGGCGTTTGACGGATACCGTCCCATGAGCATACTGGAAATCGAAGGCGCCAAGGAGGTTTCGGTTGAGTTCCATTCCCTGTCCAAGAGCTTTAACATGGCCGGTTGCCGGATCGGATTTGCCGTGGGCAATAGCGCTGCACTTCGTGCTCTTGCCATCGTCAAGTCGAATATCGACTATGGGATCTTTACAGCTATTCAAAAAGCGGGTACGGCAGCCCTCCTCGGCGATCAATCCCATACTTCGAAGATGTCGAAAATTTATCAATCCCGCCGGGATGCTTTGCTGGATAGCTTGGCACGTATTGGCTGGCACATCCCGAAACCAAAGGCTACCATGTTCGTTTGGGCGAAGGTACCTGTCCCCCTGTCATCCAGGGAATTTGCCCGTGAATTGCTGCGCAAAACCGCTGTTGCGGTGGTTCCAGGCATAGGTTTCGGACGTATGGGCGAGGGGTACGTGCGAATTGCTTTGGTTCAGCCGGAAGAGAAATTGAAGGAAGTGGCAGAGCGGATCGAAGCCAGTAAAATTTTATAGGGTCAGCGCATTATTCGTAACAAGCTTCGTAAATCGCCAATGCGTCAGCTTCACGCAATTCACGAATCCCCGGGATAAACCCTTGGCCCCGTCCTCCTATCCGAACGGCATCGGAAGCGATACGGTTCAGGGCATCTCGCGGGATTCCTTGATTTTTTAAAGAATCCTTCACTCCAATTTCCCGGAACCAATTTTCAACCGCCCGTATGGTTTCCTCTGCGTCCTGTAAATCATTCCCCGTTTTGATCCCGAATACGCGTCTGCCCATCTGGGCGAAACGTTCCGGCCGATCTTTATATACATGATTGAAATAGGCGGGTGCCAGGATGGCCAAGCCCCTGCCATGGGAAATGTCATGATGCCCGGAAAGCGGATGCTCCAGCTGATGCACCGGGAAGGTTCCTCCCCGTCCTGCTCCTGCCACTCCGATCAAGGCGAGGGTACTGGCCCACAGTATGGAAGCCCTCGCTTCATAATCAGCCGGTTCATCCAGCACTTTACGCGCAAATCGGATGACAACCCGCATCAATCCCTCCGTAATCTCATCCTGTACATGCGCGTCTCCCGTTCCTGTCAGATACCCTTCATATAGATGGGTGAAAATGTCCGCACAGCCGTCAGCGGTATAGGAAGCGGGCACCGTATAGGTCAGTTCCGGATCAAGGATGGCCAGTACCGGGAACAGCGCAGATCCGGATATGCTTGCTTTCTCCTTCGTTTCCCAGTTGGTAATCACCGCCATGGAATTGGCCTCCGACCCTGTGGCAGCCAATGTTGGGATGGTAATCACCGGCAACGCTTCGTGAATCGGCAGCAACTCCTTCCAATAGCCCAAACGGGTGCCAGCAAGGTAATGATGGATCGGCCGTTCAGAGATGGCTACTGTGGCAATCGCCTTCGCAGCATCCATGACAGATCCTCCGCCCAGTGCCACGATCAGTTCGCAACGCTCTTCCCTGGCAAGTCGGCCTCCCTCATCAATGGTGGCTGCACGCGGATTGGGTTCAATCCGGTCGAACAGGATGACTTCAAGTCCTGCTCCTTCCAGGGAACCGACCACACGATCCAGTACGCCCGTTTTTTTCGTTGAAGAACGGCCCGTCACCAGCAGAATCTTGCGGCCCCATTTGGAGGCTTCGGCGCCGATCCGGTCCGTTTCCCCCGCCCCAAACAAGATTCTCGTTGGCATATGTAATTGAAAATTAAGCACAATAAACTCTCTCCTTTCCATGAATACACTGTTTCCTTGAACGTACCGGGTCGGTATGTTATGGCCCTCTTGGGAAATTCTATTCCTGAGAATGACGTTGAGGAGGGCTCCTTGTGAGGAAGCTGTTTGGTATTGGATTGCTGGTTTGTCTCATTGTACTGGGAGGTTGCAACAACCCTCCCCAGGCATTGCCCAAAACAGGCGGCCCCGTGATCAAGGGGGTCATTGGACAGGGACCCATCAGCGAATTGGATCTGCCCTCAGTCGAACGGCAATTGCTGGATCAAGCGGGAATCCGGGAGGATACCGAACGTCCTCTGGTCATTAGACAAACCGTTCATACCAAGCGGGTTTCCTATGTTCTTTACAGCATGCCGAATAATGACGGGCTCGCGGTTGTCACCAAACAGGGCAATGAAGTAAAGATCCTGGAGCGCATTCCAGTCCCCCCGGGTGACCCAAATATGAATCTGGTTTCCTACAACACCATTATAGCTGGAAACCCTTGGGATCCGGATAACGGAGTTCTGTTCGGCATGGTTTACAACCCTTACATCACCAGCATTGAAACATTTTTTCGCGATACTTCCAAAGAACGAATCGATGTAACCAACAGCCGGGGATTTATTGTAATCCGTCCCGGCACCGACACCCGATTCGTGCAAATTAACGCCATCGGCAAAGGCGGGCTGTGGTGGACCAAAGACACCCGGTAAAGAAACCGGATTTTCATTTGAACAACTCTTGATAGCCCCTTCCGGGAAGCAAGCTCACGGATTTTGGCGTCGATTTTTTGGATAGATTGGATCATTCCCGATTCTATCATTCTTAAGAAACAGTTTCCAGTTGGCATGCAGGCGGATTTTTCCTTACAATCCAAGATCCATTTTGGCACAAAATAAGACAAACTTTCAGTGCGAGGAGGCAAATCCATGCGATCCAGATTGAAGCGGTCCGCACCTGACGGAATCCCGTATTTCTATTTTGACCTGGCTGATCCCAGCCATCAAAGCCTGTTAAAGAGAGCCAGACGAATCGATCCGATGAAAAATTTGGCCAGGATTACCCGGATTGACGAATATTGAGGTGATATCCGTGAACAGAGCGACGGCCCTGCTCCTCACGATTGGGATGATGGTTCTGATGGTGATAGCAACCCCGGTTCGGGCAAACGATCTTGCGGGCCCGGCTCCGCAAACGGACCCGACGGCAAAATTTAAAAAAGCGGCTGCAAAGACACAGATTCCCTGGTTTTACCTTGCTGCCATCTATCAGTATGAATCCAATCTGCAGTGGCGGAAGAAAGCTGCAGCCGGGGAAACGGTGGTGGAGTTGCCTGCGCCTTTATGGTGCGGGTCCCTGAATCCCAACCAACAGGATCGTTTTGAAGGAACCATTCGGGTCTACGGAGGTATTGGCCGGGACGGCAACAGGGACGGGATCGCCGATCCCAAGAAGGAAGAAGATGTTCTGTACGCCTTGGCGACATTCTTGCGCTCCAACGGCAACACCGAAGATGATATCCGGATCACGCTTTGGAATCATTATCATGAATCCATGATTGTGGATCGAATCACAAGTTATGCCCGAATCTACAACCATTTCGGCACCACCAACCTGCAGGGAAACGCATTCCCCATCCCCAAGCGGTATAACTACACGTATCGAAGCACTTGGGGCGACCGCAGGGGCTGGGGCGGCAGGAGGATTCATGAAGGAACCGACATTTTTGCCGGTTATGGAACCCCTGTGGTTGCCACCACTTACGGGTATGTAGAACTGAAAGGCTGGAACGATTATGGAGGTTGGAGAATCGGGATCCGGGATTTGAACAACATCTACCACTATTACGCACATCTTTCCAGTTATGCGAAGGGCATCCAACTTCGCAACATTGTCACTCCGGGTCAGGTGATCGGGTATGTGGGCTCATCTGGTTATGGAAAACCCGGCACCTCCGGAAAATTTGCCCCCCATCTCCATTACGGAATGTACAGGGATACGGGGACGACAGAATTTGCCTTTGACCCCACCCCTTACCTGCGCCGGTGGGAGCGGCAGTCCCGCAAGAAGTAACGGTCAGCAGAAGACAGCCCGCCAATCAGGCGGGCTGTCTTCTTACTCATCTCCGTATGTCACATCGTGGGTTGGATGCATGAATGGGGCAAGCGGTGACGGAACATCGCCCGACAGCAACTGTTGGTTTTCCCTTCTTTCCGAGCCCGGATCGTGTTCATTGTCCACCCACTGATCGCCTGACAGAATGGCAGGATCAATGTCACGGCTCCAGTGTTCCAGCGGCGTACCACGCCAAGGTGCCTTCTTCTCCTTCAGGGGGGGATTGATGTCAGTCAAAACCCTCACCTCCGACTTTAGTTTTCCCCTATGGAAGGTTGGAATGCACTAATCGGGTGCAGGAAAACGGTACATACTGGAACCAAAGGAGGCGCCTGTATGATTCAGCCGATAAAAACTTGTACTCTGACAATCCTGACTCTTTTGTTTTTTTTCCAGTCCGCTTATGCTTCTGTCGTCAAAGATGAGCAGTCCATTGTTCACGAAATGAAATTGGAATCCATGGGAAAGCGAATCTTGATAGTCGTTCCCCACCCGGATGACGAGACGCTCGCCACGGGCGGCTTGATTCAGCGGGCGTTACAGTCCGGCAAAAAGGTGCGTTTGTTGATGTTGACAAACGGAGACGGATTTCGGCTGGCTGCAGCCAACTTGTCCGGCACCCCATCCCCTCGGCCCGAACATTATAAACTCCTTGGAGAACAAAGACAGACCGAACTGCTGCGGGCAACCGCCAAGCTGGGCCTCTCCAAAAATCAGGTTCGGTTTCTTGGTTTCCCGGATGCCGGCTTGCATCTGCTATGGCGGGAGTATTGGAATGAAGATACGAAATTGTGCAGCCGAACAGGCCATACAGAATGTCCTTACGATATTTCGGTAGCGGCAAAAGCGCCCTACACGGGTCAGCAACTGGTGAAACTGATGGTAGCGGAAATCTCCCGATTCCGTCCTACAGACGTATTCTATCCGGACACCGAAGACAGTCACAATGACCATTGGGCCGCCGGCGCCTTTACCCGCTATGTGTTAAGGAAACATAAGCATAAGGTACAGGAGTGGTCTTACCTGGTGCACTACCCTGACTGGCCTCATTCCCAGACCTGCGGATCTGCCTCCGTCCTGCCCGTTCCGGGCAAAGACCGCATGTGGTCAACGAATTGGCATTCCTTGCGACTTTCGGAAACAGAAGTCAGCGTCAAAGCGCTGGCATTGGATGAGCACAGAAGCCAGATGCAGATCATGCCTGATTTTCTGAGATCCTTTATCCGAACCAACGAGTTGTATAAGAAAATCGAATGTTAGGTTTGGAGTCCCCAGCGTATGATGTACTAGACAGTGAAAATGCTGTCCTAATTCTGGGGAGGGATTCACATTGGCAACGACGTTTGCGCGTGTTGCGGGTTGGATTTTCATCGTCCTCGGTATTCTGGGGTTCTTTGTCAATAATTTGTTCGGACTTATCCAGTTTGATGTTGCGCACAATGCAGTTCATCTGCTGCTGGGGGTATTGGGGCTTGCAGCAGCCTCCGGCAATCAGTCGCAGCTATATTCGGCGGTTGTCGGGGCAGTACTGGTCATTCTGGGAGCTGCGGGATTTTTTCTTCCTTCGATGCTGGGCATTCATTTGGAGCCTGTGGAAAACATCCTGCATCTGGTTCTCGGGGGTTGGGGCCTGTACGCAGGAGTATATAAGAAGGGATAATGACAAATCCTACAGACTGCGGAGTATATCCGCAGTCTTTTTTCTTTGTTATCAAGACAGGAGGCGATCAAATGAAACTGCGTGATCTCATGACGAGTGAAGTAAAAACCTGCAGTCCTAATGATTCCGTAGTCGAGGCTGCCAAAATCATGCGCAGCATCGATGTGGGCATTGTGCCGGTCGTTGAAGGAGACAAGCTGGTGGGAGTTGTGACTGACCGTGACATAGTTTTGAATGTGGTGGCGGAAGGACAGGATGTGGCCACATCCCGGGTCGCAAACTGCATGACTTCTTCCGTTGTTACCGGCACACCGGAAATGGACGCACACGTTGCGGCTGATCTTATGGCGGAAAACCAAATTCGCAGGCTGCCGGTTGTGGAAAACGGACGGCTGGTCGGAATTGTGGCCATTGGGGATCTGGCTACCGTTGCCATTCACGAAAATGAAGCGGGCTACGCATTGTCGGAAATCTCCGAACCCAGCCAACCCCAGCATTAATTTACTGCCTCAACACAGAGCGCCCACCGGAGTGAGGACACTTCGTTGGGCGCTCTGGTCAAATCACCTCTTTGCATGTAGAATCATGGAGAATAGATGCAAGGGGTGTGTTTTGATTTGTCCAAACAAGGATTCATCTGGTTATTCGCTACACTTCTGTTCATGGCCCTGATCTTCCTCAAGTCAGGGGAACCCTATCATGAACAGGATCTGCGACCCGCTTTGTCCGCCTGGATTCCTCTGCGGGTTCTGGAGACAGTCCTGCCACAAGTCGAATTCTACTATGACAAAGATCTGATTTCATGGAAAGAACCTTATGATATGCTGGAGTTTTTCATCCGCAAAGCAGCTCATGTAGCCGAATTCGGCGTACTGGCATGGCTGTGGATCCGGACCCTGCTTCACACCCGTTTGGGATATCGGAAACTCCTTGCGTTCAGCTTCACTGCCACCTTCCTGTATGCAGCGTCCGATGAATGGCACCAAACTTTTGTGACCGGACGAACAGGTCATTTGGTCGATGTTTGGGTGGATACAATCGGAATTTCGCTTGTTGCACTTTACTACAGTGTCCGGCCGGATTGCAGGAGTTCATAGAATCGAACCAGCACTACAGCCAACTCCGCTCGCGTTACATACTGCTCCGGCCGGAAGGTGCCATCTTCGTACCCGATCATGATCCCGGCATTTTGCACGCGGGCAATTGCTTCTCTTGCCCATTCGGGAATTGGTTCCGGCTCAGTCGGCGGATCAACCGGATCGGCCGGGGGAACAAACGGAAGATTGAAATATTTGCATATAGCCCTTGCAGCCGCTTCCGCCTGTGCTTCCCGAAACGCAGCACTGGCCAGATTGGCCGCTTCCTGGGGATTGGTTATAAATCCGGACTCGATAAGTACTGCCGACATGTTGGTTTCCCGCAATACGGCAAAATCGGCTACATAGACCCCCCTGTTCCGCTGCCCCGTCGCCTGGGCAACAGAGTTTACGATCTTTTCCGCTATCACTTCCGTTTCAGTTCCCCGTGTGGTCGGGTAAATCCAGGCCGCCACTCCGTTAACCCCCGGATCCGAGAAAGAATCCACGTGCCAGGAGATGAACAAATCGGCATTGTTCCGGTTGGCAATGGCAGCCCTTGCAGACAGATCCTCCCCAATCGTCCCGTTTGGCAAAATCAATGTATCTTCCGTCCTCGTCATAATTACGTCGATTCCGCAGCGCTCCAAAGCTTCCCGCAATTTCAGGGCCGCATCCAGTGTCACGTCTTTCTCCTGAAGCCCGTTTCCCACAGTGCCAGGATCCCGCCCCCCGTGACCGGGATCCACCACAACCAATGGCATCCTCATTCCCTCCTTGAGTATTTAGATAGCGGGCATGACAGAAGGAGTCAGCCACTATACAAAATATGTTGACTGGAGAAAAAGAGAGACGCGTAAAAAAGCTGTTTCAAAAAACTACGGGCTGTCTCACTTTTGAGACAGCCCCTTCGCTGTGTTATTCCCGCTCTTGAATAGGCACAAACTCCAGGTCCACCGGACCGGTGTACTCGGCCCGCGGCCGGATAATGCGGTTATTGGCATATTGCTCAAGGAAATGAGCAGTCCAGCCGGACATCCGGCTCATGACAAAAATCGGCGTAAACAATTCGACCGGGATGCCCATCGCATTGTAAAGGCTTCCGGAATATAGGTCCACGTTGTACTTGAGATCCTTGCCCTTCTTCTCAAAATACTTCAGCACAACATCCTCTGTAATTTCGGTCATTTCAAACCATTTGGTGTTGCCGGCCTTGGCGGTCAACTCTTTGGCGTAGCGCTTCAATACAAGACCGCGCGGGTCGTAGTTGCGGTATACCCGATGACCAAACCCCGGTACTTTCACACCGTTTTCCAGACGCTTCTGAACTTCCTCTGCTGTCTTTTCAACAGAGTCAATTTCCATAAGCATTCGCAGAACATCTTCGTTGGCTCCGCCGTGGAGAGGGCCCTTCAGAGCGCCAATCGCCGATGTAACACCGGAATAAAGATCGGACAGAGTGGCAACGGTTACCCTGCCGGCAAAAGTTGAAGCGTTCAGTTCATGATCGGCATGAAGGATGAGTGCAACGTCAAATGCTTCAACAGACAGTTCGTCAGGCTGTTGCCCATTCAGCATGTACAGGAAGTTGGCAGCATGACCGAGATCTTGACGCGGCGCTACGTAATCAAGCCCTTTCATGAAACGTCCAACAGCCGCAGTGATGGAGGCGGACAGGGCGATCAATTTGGTCGCCTGCTTCAAGTGTGTCTCCCGGTCCATTCCTTTGTCCGGATCTACAGCTCCGATATAACTGGCTGCCGTACGCAAAACTTCCATACCGGTTGGCTTGGCCGGATTGTTGACCAAGGACCTTACCAAGTCCAATACATCAGTCGGTATATCACGGTACTTTTGCAACTCCGCTTTCAGCGCATCCAGTTCCGCTTGATTGGGGAGTTTCCCATGCCAGAGCAAGTAAACGACTTCTTCAAAGGAAGCTTTGCCGACAAGCTCATTGATGTCATACCCTTGATAGACCAGTCTGCCCTTTTCACCGTCGACAAAACAAATGTCGGAAGTGCCTGCAACCACATCTTCCAGACCTGCTTTTACCTGAGTGCTCATTTCTTTTCCACCCCGCAACATCCAGCCATATAACTATGCCTGGAATTTTTCTATGTAACCCTTTTCATTTGTCTTATATCATACCATATTGTGACGAATCTGTAAAAATAGGTTGCGGTTCTATGACGCAAGTTATTCGCATACCCTTAAAAAGGCCTGTCTGACAAAGCAAAAGAAATTTTCTGGCAAAAGTCGACAGCTACCTCCTTATGTGTATAACTTTATTCACTTTATTCACACCCGCCGCATTCCCACTTGATATTCTTATCCACAGACCATCCACAACCTGTGCACAGATTATCAACAGGTGATTGTGGATAGTTGGAACGCTTGTTCTCATCAATCTAAGGTGTTACTATAAGGACACTTCAAGAATCCGGAGGACGAAAAATTCGATCCGAGGTGATAAGAATGCGTTTGCTAAGTGATGAAGTGCTGTTGGAATCATACAGACTTGCGGTTGAACTGAAACTGGACGAACATTTTATCGAGTTGCTGCTGAAGGAAATCCAAGACCGGGATTTGCACATTCCGGTGAAATCCTACTCCGCTTGACCCGTCTCCAGCAAAACGAATGCGATCACCAACCCGGCAGCATGGGACAAGCTCACCTTGAGATTGCTCACTCCTGCACAGTCCGCCATCTCTTTTGCTTTGCCTTGAAGTGACAGGACAGGTTCACCCATTGACCCTTGCAAGGTTTGAATGTCCCGAAAGGTAAGTCCGCCTGAGATCCCCGTTCCAAGCGCTTTTGCCACCGCTTCTTTGACAGCAAACCGTCCGGCCAGGATTTCGGCTCTTCTTCCGTTTGACACATCCTGGACGAGGCTGATTTCCTCTTCTGTGTAAATTCTTTTCAGGAATGCGGGATTTTTCGCAAGATCTTCGATTCTCCTGATTTCCACCATGTCTACGCCAATCAGCATGTCATGCATCTCCTTGTTGCGTACGACCTTTTCTATATGTGCCGCAACGATGTGGTATATTATGTTTTATGATACCGTTGGAGGCGCCGTTATGAAAGGTTTACCCCAGCCCTTTATTAGCCGTATGTCCGATTTGCTGGGCACTGAATATGAATTGTTTTCCCAAAGTTATGAAAATCCCAAGACGATGGGGCTTCGCGTCAATACCCTGAAAATTTCCGCTGAAGAATTCCTTGCCATCTCCCCCTTCCGGCTTGAGCCCGTTCCTTGGGCTCCCGAAGGTTTCTATTATGAAGCGGAGGAGTCCCCCGGAAAGCATGTATATCACACAGCCGGATTGTACTATATCCAGGAACCCAGCGCGATGGCCATCGCACCTGGCCTCGCTCCGGAACCCGGAGAACGCGTTCTCGATTTGTGTGCGGCACCGGGGGGTAAGACCACTCATCTGGCCGCCTACATGAAAGGTCGCGGGATTCTTGTTGCCAATGAATTTGTAGCAGGCCGTGCCAAGGTCCTGGCAGAAAATGTGGAAAGACTCGGTGTACGCAATGCCGTTATCTTTAACGAACATCCCGCTAAACTTGCCGCTGCCTTTCCGGGATGGTTTGACCGCATCCTGGTTGATGCACCCTGTTCCGGTGAAGGCATGTTCCGCAAAGATCCCGCAGCCTGCGAAGAATGGTCATTGGAGAACGTTGTTCACTGTGCAATCCGCCAGCTGGACATATTGGAAGAAGCGGCCAAGATGCTGCGTCCCGGTGGGAAACTGGTCTATTCGACCTGCACATTTTCACCGGAAGAAAACGAATCGGTATTGGACCGGTTCCTTGACACACATCCGGAATTTCGGCTGCTTCCCTTTCCCAACGCGTCATGCTTCTCTCCCGGCCGTCCCGAATGGGGAAAAGGACGCCCGGAACTGCAGCATGCGGTCCGCCTGTGGCCTCACCGGATAAGGGGAGAGGGCCACTTCTCCGCACTGCTGGAAAAAACGGATGGTGCTGAGCCTGGGGTAGTGCCCCTGCAGACCAAAGTACAGTCGGAGGCAGTATCGCTACTGAACGCTTTCATGCGCGAGAGTCTGATGGAACCAATTCCAGGCACCCAATTGCTGCTGCAGGGAGAGAACCTTTATTCCACTCCCGGCGATTTGCCTGATGTCAAAAGACTTAAGTGGGTCAGGCCGGGACTGCACCTGGGCGAAGTCAAGAAGAAGAGATTCGAGCCAAGCCACACTCTCGCCATGACCCTAAGTTCGAAAGAAGTTGTGCGGTTTATTTCCCTCCAGCCTGATGATCCCGAAGTTGCCCGTTATCTGCGAGGTGAAACACTGTCCGCAACAACTCCCGACGGATGGACCCTGGTTTGCGTGCATCAGTTTCCTCTGGGATGGGGCAAAGTGGTGAACGGAACTTTGAAGAATCATTACCCCAAAGGATTGCGGATTCCCTGAAGCTGTAAAAACAGCGGCCTCACATGATTCGTGAGACCGCTGATTCTTCTGCCACGTTTATTGCGGCTTCTTCTCCTCTTTCGGAGGGACGCCAAAGAAAGTATCAAGCATCTTTTCGGCAATGGGACCGGCCATTTCATAAGAGTGTGCGCCCACTTTTCCTTCGGGAACCACAACAGCAATGGCAATCTTCGGATTCTCGTAGGGAGCGAATCCTACAAACCAGTAGTTCTCAGTGTTCCGGCCAGTCTGGGCGGTACCGGTTTTTCCGGCTACATTGTAAGGCTTTTTCCCGAATGTGTAGGAGGCGGTTCCATAGGGCTCATGAGTAACCTGCCACATTCCCTCCCGGGCATACTGAAGCAATTCCGGGGAAAAGGATACCTGGTTCAGCACCTCGGGCTTCATTTCCTTGATCACTTTCTTCTCCGGAGAGACTATCCTTTGCACCAGATACGGCTTCAAGCGCTTGCCTCCATTGGCAATGGTGCTCACATATTGAGCCAACTGCAGCGTAGTGAAATTGGAGTTTTGACCAATGGCAAAGAATGGCATGTTGGTGGTGGCCAGTTCAAAATAGTTGTATTTGCCTGCAGACTCAAAGGGAAGGTCAATTCCTGTCTTGACGCCGAGCCCAAACTCGTTCTGGTATTTCTTAAACTTCTCAAAGGCGGGCTTATCGTATTTCTCCATCCAGTTCTTGACTCCGCCGTTTTGGAAGATGAACTGGTGTTTGCCGAGCCGTTTGCCGATCGTGTACATATATACGTTGCAGGATTTGGCTATCGCTTCGCGTCCGTTGCTATATCCATGGCCTCTATCGTCCCAGCACTTTGCATAGTACCCGGAAAGGTCAAGTCCCCCCGGACAGAAGATTTTCTCGTCGGGTTTGACGACACCTTCTTTCAAGCCGATCATGGTGGTCAGCATCTTTACCGTTGATCCCGGTTCATAGGGGTATTCCACCGCATGGTTCCATTCGGCCGGGCGGAACAATTTTTCTTCCTCATCCGACAAATAGTCAAGCCAGTGATTGGGATCAAAGGCAGGGTAACTGGCCAGCGCCAGCACTTCCCCCGTATTGGGATCCATCGCCACTGCTGCCGCATTTTTGACAGTGGAGCCCTTAAGTGCATTCACCCGTTCGGCCAATGCTTCTTCCGTAGCTTGCTGCAGTTTCCTGTCGATGGTCAGGATCAGGTCATTTCCGGGAATCGGCTTTTTCTCAACAAAATAGGAGTTTTTGTCACGCCGGATCGGATCTCCATGAATATTGACCTCCACCCGGGTGGCGCCGTGCGTGCCCTTCAAATACTCCTCGTACTGCTTTTCCAACCCTGTGTACCCGACTTTATCGGTCATCAGGTACCCCTTGTTCTTATAGCCCAGTTCATTCCACATCTTGTCGTTAATCGAGTTCATGTAGCCAAAGATATGGGAACCGAAGGTCTTCAAACGGTAGTCACGGATTGCTTCCGGGATGACAGCGATCCCCGGAAGCTCGTGCAGGTGTTCGCGAATCCTTGCCACTTGACGGTCGGTGGCGTTCGTTTTGATTTTCCGCGGGGTGGAACGGGACATATTCGGCTTGATATCCCGCATAATCGAGATCATCTTCTCTTTGGTCAGCTTTTCCTTATCTTCCGGATCTTCCAGCAGAGGAAGCAAACGTTCCGCGATCAATTCGATCTGCTTCTCAATTTCCTTTTTCTCTTTCTCATCTTTGGCAGTGAACGGGTTTGTATATTGAATCGTAAACGAAGGTTTGTTGGTTACCAGAATTTCTCCGTTTCGATCAATGAATTGTCCGCGTGGTGCGGGCAGCACCTGTTGGGCGTAACGGTTGCCTTCCGCCAGTTCTTCATATTTGTCCCCGTTCTGCAGCTGAATATAACTTAAACGCAGCAGCAGCATGACCAAACCCAAGAACACGATGAAAAAAAGGATGTGCAGTCGTCCACTCAGATGCGACTGGGTTTCCTTTTCCATGGACAACCTCTCCTCGGCCGCATATGTACTTGATATTTATTATTGTACCAAGGGAAATAAGCATTTTGAACGGGTATTCTTTCCTATTTTTCTCCAAAATAATGGGTAACGGGGAATTTTTTGTACTTGTTGGAAATTATTAGTTTTCAAGGTGTCAAGTATCAGTGCACTCGGGCCCCGCCAAAGTGCTTGTCACTTTGGTGGGTGCAGCTTTGACATTCACCAAGAAAAGCGCTTGGCGAATGCCAAGTTTTCTTGATAAGCCTGAAAAGAAATTGAACTTCCAGAACAATAATAGGCAAAACCTGCGGAAACCATGGAATCTTATGATGGCTCCCGTTAAGCAAACCACCTGTTGTATTCCCGTTCAACCTTATCGATACTCAGGTCCCCCTATGCCAAGACATCCCGTTTGGTAAACACCCAGAAACCTGCAATCAGCGCCGCTGCCCCCCAACCGAGCAAGACAGCCAGCGAGAATGGAAGAGACATCCCTTCAATCGGCGGGACACTCCCTGCCAGGTAACCGGTTACCCGCAAATTGACCATGAACAGGTACTTGGCTGCCGTCCAGGAACTGGCAAGATCGACCAGTATGTTGCCGCCGATCAGCGCTGCCAGCATCAAACCCATAGTGGCGGCCGCATGCCGTACCAAGACGGATATGGTGAAAGTAATGGTTGCCACTGCCATGCAGACCACCCACCCCAAACCATAGGAACGCAGGATATATTGATATTGCGAAATATTGTAAGCTGTGGAGGTATCCAACTCCCCACCGGTCACGGTGAACCCGGTTGCGACCGGCATCGTCCACCCGCCCCATCCGAAAAACAGTCCGCCCACCACAGCGGCGGCAAGAAAGGCAGCCATCACCGTCAAGGATACAAACATCACAAGCGCGGCATATTTGGCCGCAAGAATCTTCCATCGCTTGACCGGTCGGGTCAAGAGCAGCTTGATCGTCCCTTCTCCCCATTCGGCCGAAACAAGATCTGCCGACAGCGTAACAACGAGCAGCGGGAGCAGCAAAGACACGCTGAGATCCATAAACGTCCGAACGAATGTGGCCGTGCCCGGAGCGGCGGGATTAATGTCCTGCTTCAGGTAATAGCGGGCCTGCTCAATCCGGAATTGATAAAACTTCTTGCGGTCTTCCGAAACGAAAGCGTTTCGCATCCGGCTCTCATAGTCTGCAATCTGTTGCTGCAGTACCGGCTTCCAGTCGAGCGTGCCCACACGCTGGAGCATCCTTTGCTGGCTCAATTGCTGGGCGTAGGCAAACAGTGTCACAAGCGCGACCAGTATCACCATAATCAATACAAATCTCCTGCGTTTGAGAAGTTTGATAGTTTCGTTTTCCACCAATCCGATGAATCTAAGCAATCCGGTCACCCCCTGTCATCTCAAGGAACAGATCTTCCAATGTGGGAACTGCTTGCCGGATGGAGTAGATTTCTATCTGTCCCTCCACCAGCCGGGCATTCAGCTCGGGAATAAGATCCGGGGGGACGGTACAGCGAATGGAATCTCCCTCGATGGTTGCCGTCTGAACGAAGGGTTGTGCCAAAATCATTTTCAACGCTTTCTGCACCGGGTTGACTCGCCACAGCGTGTCCCCTTTTTCCCGTTTCAACAGGCCTTGAACAGAGCCTGAATACAGGCAGCGTCCCTGGTGGATGATGGCCACCGAATCGCACATCATCTCGATTTCACTCAGCAAATGGCTGGAAATGAATACACTCAGTCCCTCTTGTTCCGCCAGCATGCGGACAAACTCGCGAAGCTCGCGGATCCCTCCCGGGTCAAGACCGTTGGTGGGTTCATCAAGGATTAGCAGTTTTGGCCTTGCCAGAAGTGCCTGTGCAATTCCCAGACGCTGTCGCATCCCGAGGGAGTAAGTTTTCACTTTGTCGTCGATCCGGTTTTCCAGCCCGACCAGCCTCACCACTTCCTCGATTCGGTCGTCGGAGATTCCCTCTGCCATTCTGGCAAACTGTTGAAGGTTTTCGCGTCCTGTCAGAAATTTATAGAGTTCCGGATTCTCTACGATACATCCTACATACCCCATCGCTTTCACGAAATCTTTCTGCAGATCATAGCCGCATATATGAATCGTCCCCCGGGTAGGTTTGATCAGACCGACCAGCATCCGGATGGTTGTTGTCTTCCCCGCCCCGTTGGGACCGAGAAATCCGAACACTTCCCCCTTCTTCACGTCAAAGGAGATATCCTGAATCAGCGTCCTGCCGCCGATTCTTTTCTGCAAATCTTTTACCGACAATATCACGTCAGATGTTTCCATCGTTAGGCCTCCCGTGCTTTCTTTGATATAATCTTAACGAAGGAGGTTCTTCCATGCAAAAAGGAAAAATTGTCTGGTATCTGATCGCGGCAACGTCGGCCCTGAGTCTCCTTCTTCTCGGTTCGGGAGCCATTCTGGCATACCAAGACACCCGGACGGAATCCGTCCAACCGCAAAAAATCGCAGGTGAAAAGCAAAAGCCGACAGGGGACTCTCCCGCTGCCGGTGGTTCAGAGTCTGTAAAATCTGCGTCAATTCCTACCTTTTCCCCTGCCCAGGTGGAAGGAGATTATCGGTTGGTGGCTCTGGGAGACTCACTGACAAGAGGCACCGGAGATGAAACCGGTCAAGGATTTGTGGGGAACTTGACGGCAGAACTGCAAAAACTGACAAAACACCAGGTGGTTGCCACAAATCTCGGGATCAACGGGATGAAAGCACCTGAATTGCTTCCATACATTCAATCTCCTGAAGTGCAGCAGGAAATTAAGACGGCCCATCTGATAACCCTTTCGATCGGGGGAAACGATCTGGTGCGAGGAGCGGGGGCCATTTCCGACCCGAATCCGGAACTGTCTAAACAGACACAGGATACCTACTTGTCCACTCTTGATCAAATCTTCACTGAAATTCGCAAACAGAACCAAACGGCACCGGTCCTGTTCGTCGGGTTGTATAATCCTTTTGCTTTGGACGGGGATTCGCTGCAAACCGCCTACAAAATTCTGGAGGAGTGGAACTTCCAGACTTCCCGTCTCCTGGCAAAGCATCAACCCGCTCTGCTGGTTCCGACCCAGGATCTGTTCGCATGGAATGGGGAGAAACGTCTGTCCGTTGACCGTTTCCACCCGAACGCCGAGGGCTACAAAGAGATTGCGCTAAGAATGGCACAGAGCCTTAGATAAGCGTGAGTCCTGTACTTCTTGCCAGAGGCTGTCCCAAAAACGGTTGTGCACTTCCGGGTCAGGTCAGAAGCCGCGAGGATGGCAACCATATTGAAAAATAACGGTGATTTTCAAGGTTATTTTGGAAATCTAAGTGGTGCCCTCAGCAGGCTGTCTTATGACGTTTGGGACAACGTAGAAAAAAGACCTTGCGGGAAAGGAAATCAGCTCCTTCGCCTCAGCAAGGTCTTCCGTCGTTATTGTTTATCTCAGTACATACTCGATTGTAGCAGTCCCTGTATATGGCTCGACCGCGCTCAACCACCCGCGGGTTTCCACCGTCCATGTTCCGTAAGCCGGATCCGGGATCGTCGTTTCTTCTGTTACGGTCAGACTTTGTGCGGATTTACCCGCCAATTGCTTATTAGGATCATACACATACAGGTCAAGATCTACCCCGGGTGTTGTCCATTCGATTTTAACAACAGTACTTACGGCATTCCCGTGGATATCATAAGTGTGAAGATCCTTTGATTCAATGGATGTTTCGGCGATGCTGGGTCCAACCGTTCCTGTCCAGGTGTCGGTTTCAAAATAGGTAGGATAGACTTTTCCGGTTTTGCGATCCTTGTATTGCCCCCTTTTGATGCTTGTTTTCTTCGCTTTAACCACCGCATTATAAGCGTTGACATAGCCGGCGCCTACTTCGAACTCCTTATACCCGGGCATCGGAGTGGCGGTCCGAACGAGAACGTCTTTCACCACATCGGGGTGCAATCCTGGCTTGGCTTCCAGCATCAGGGCAACCACCCCGGAAATATGAGGTGTCGCCATGCTGGTGCCGCTTGCCGTTGTATAATAAGCGAGATATTCCGGCGGAATATGGGTCGCATCTTTCTTGGCGGTCAATGCGTTAATGGTGGAACCGGTAGAAGCCCGTGCCGAGACGATATCGACACCCGGCGCCGTAAGGGTTGGATGGTAAAGCGGGTCCGCTTCAATTCCCCGTGATGAAAAATCAGCCAGTTTGCCATCATTCGTTCCTGCCGCAACACCGATTACCCACGGAGCCACCGAATACGGACTCAAAGTATTGGCGTCAGGGCCCTCATTGCCGGCAGCAAACACGACAATCATCCCTGCGTCATGGGCTGCCTTGCTCGCCACATTGATCGGATCGTTCGGCGAGTACTCTCCCGTTGTTCCCCAACTGTTGCTGATCACCTGGATACTATATTGATCCTTGTGGTCAATTGCATAATCGAAAGCTTCCAGCGCCCACAGAATGAAAAGCGCGTCCCCTGTTCCCAAGCCAACTAACTTGGCATCCGGAGCCATCCCTTTATAGGTCCCGACGCTTGCCGTTCCCGTGCCTGCAATGGTGCCTGCCACATGGGTGCCATGTCCCGACGAAGTATCGGTGTTCGGCACATTTTCCAAATAAACCGGTTCTCCATCAAAAATCAGGTTCCCAGTCAAAAACTTCACATTTTGAATCGTCTTGGTTCCTAATGCAAGATCTGGATGAGCAGCGTCGATTCCGCTGTCAATGACCGCTACGGTAACTCCTTTTCCTGTGTAGCCAAGTTCGTTCCATACCCTGTCCGCCCCTATGTAAGGAGCGCTGTCTTTTAACAAGTAATCCAGCTTTTTATTGAAATAAATGGAACTCAATCCTTCGATCGAGAAAGCTTTTTGGATCGCCTCTTTGGTCCCCTGCACGGCAACCATCGGCAAATGCTTGAACGTAACCGTCTTTAACCCCAACGATTTCAGTTTCTGCACATCAACGTCCGTCGGTTTCGAAGCATAGGTCAAGATCACTGTGTGCACCGTATCCGATGTCGCAGTTTCCAAAGCAACACTCAACAGCGGGTCAATTTCCACTGTTGACGCCTGCGCTTTCGGGAACGGAGCAAACAACAAAGCCACTGCCAAAATGAGTGATAAGAAAATGGACACTTTTGTTTTCAATTCCCCGATCTCCTCTCTGCCTCGCATTTTGATGCCTTTTCAAATCCTTTAAATAAAAATTACCGCGTTAATTCTACTAATAATAATTCGAAATGTGGAAGTTTTTTCTGTCTCATTTTTAACCGGTCCTTTTATTTTTTGAAGTGGACGATCCGGTAAATCATTGGTACGATATCGTTGGTCATAATTAGAGGAATTGAAGATGAACCGGGCAAATTCGGAGCGCTTGTACCAGGAAGCGTTAAAGTATATAGTGGGCGTTAACTCTCCATCCCGGGCTTTCAAGGCGGTTGGAGACGGAGCGCCTGTTTTTATGGAACGGGGAAAAGGGGCCTACTTCTGGGATGTCGACGGCAATCGCTATATTGATTACTTGGCCGCATACGGGCCTCTGGTTCACGGCCACGGTCACCCGCATATTGCAAACGCGATTGTAAAAGCTGCCGAAAACGGCGTTCTGTATGGGAAGCCCACCACTTTGGAAATCGACTTTGCAAAGATGCTGCAGACAGCAATCCCGTCACTTGACAGATTCGCTTTGTCAATTCCGGAACCGAGGCTGTGATGACCACCATCCGGGTTGCACAGGCCTATACCAACCGGAACAAAATTATAAAGTTCGCGGGTTGTTACCACGGTCACTCCGACTTGGTCCTGGTGGCGGCCGGGTCCGGCCCTTTCACTCTGGGAATCCCCGATTCGGCCGGAATTCCGCAGTCGATTGCGAACGAAGTGAATACAGTGCCGTTCAATGATCTGGAAGGACTGGAAGAAGCTTTCGCCCACTGGGGATCCGAAGTGGCCGCCGTACTTGTGGAACCGATTGTCGGCAATTTCGGAATGGTGCATCCGGAACCCGGATTTCTCGAGGGAATCAACGAATTGGCACGCCGGCACGGGGCGCTCGTCATTTATGACGAGGTGATTATCGCCCGTTTCCATTATGGCGGCTCGCAGGACCTTCTGAAAGTGTATCCGGATATGACCGTTCTCGGGAAGATTATCGGGGGAGGCTTGCCGATTGGTGCATACGTCGGACGTCAGGAGATCATGGAATAAGTTGCCCCGCTCGGTCCAGCATATCAGGCGGGAACGATGGCCGGGAATCCGGCGTCCATTTCGGCGGGCATTGCTTGCCTGGAAGCGCTGCAAGCACATCGTGGAGACCATGGACAGAAACACACTTAGAGATACTGCATCACGAACGTCATGTGCCAACAGGAACAGGGGAATGGCGATAACGGCAAAACCGAATCCCGTACTGGCCTGGATGGCTGTTGCACCTAATACCACAAGAAACGTAAACATCCATTCGACCACTCCCCAGTCCCGTAAGCTGCCTGCCCTGTTATCCCCGGACATTCAACAGCAATCCCAATACCTCGTCGGTTACTCTTTCCGCCTCCGCCTGTAATGATACAGGTGAAGCCGTAGCAATGGGATGGAATACTTCAACGAAGGGATATTCAATAAAACCATGGGTCACTGCCATTGCTTTGCTTTGCTCCAAAAATGGCCGGGTGCAAATAACCGCCGCCGGCACTCCCGATTTTTCCATAGTCAGTCCATCAAGCACACTGCTTGAACTGCAGGATCCTCAGTCACCTACCCCGGAAATAACCGCCTCGCAAGATCTCAATCTTTGCAAGGTCTCCGGCGGCATAGGCAAAGAAACATTGGTTTTGTCGACCCAGATCACTTCTTTCAGGTTAAAACGACTCTGGATTTCGTCAAGCAGGGCACGGAGGAAAACGTCTGAATTTCGTTTGCCGTTATTTACCACAGCCAAAACTTTTCCCTCCAAAGTATCGAGACGAGTGGCCGTGTGTTGATCAGCCCTTGCCGGACTTTCCGTTGGATCCAACACGATGAACTTGCCGCTGTTGTTCACATTAACACTCCCTCTGTTGTGAATTGCAAAGGATCAAAAAAAGATCGCACGGATCTACTGGCAGCTGCTTCAGGTAAAACCGGCAGATCCTATCGGTTTCGTTACCGCTACACTTTGTTGGACACTTCCCCAGCCGGGAATGCAGGCGGAAAACCGGCCTGCCGCTCCTCCGCCTGCCACAAGCAGGATGTCCTCAGGGGAGGGAACAGCATGGATCCATGTTCCTTCATCGCCCGGCAACGGCTCCAATTGAAGACCAAAACGGTACAAATCGGTTTTCGGCCTTCGAGCGTGTTCATAAAGAAACTTTTTCACACGGGCTTTATCCCAACCGTGTTCCAACAGTGTTGACAGGTGTTCCGGACAAATCACAACAACACATTGGGTTGCCCGCTGCATGTTAAAAGTCCCTAGTGCCGCCATACGGTCAGCTATTGTCAACAATATGCCTTCCGGAGTTGCGGCCACATGATTGTTAATTTGGTTGGGTCCCTCGGCAGCAAATACGGTTACAGTACTTTCATCCCTTTTAAAACCTCTTTCCACGTGTAAAGGAATCCAGTCTTCCCGTTCAGCTTCCGCAATGCAGAAACTAAACTTTCCCGGGTGTCCCAATGTGGTTTGATCGAATTCGGACGTGCCTCCGGCATTGAGCAAAACCAACCTTACCGCCCTGCCGATTGTGGCATTTGCCCTGGAGCCGGTCCCCATCAGGTTCTTTCCGGCATTCAATCCGATCTGTTGAATAATTGGACCGTTGACGATCACAAGAATGGCAGCGCCGCCTGTACTCGACGTTGGCCCATGGACTCCGAAAGCCGGATCCAATACTGCTTGAATGGCTGCTGTAACCACCGGCATATAAGCGGGCAAACACCCCGCCATAACCGCATTGATTGCGACCTTTTCCGCTGTAATGACCCGGTTGCGTTCAGGAATGGAACCAATCACTTCATTTCCTTCCAGACCCACTTGTTTCAGCATAGCTTCAACTTTCTCCGGTGTTGGAGGCATGATCGGAAGTCCGTCAGTCCACCCCATTTGGAAATAGTATTCGATTGCCTCCTCCCAGTTCGTCAGCTCAACTGAATTGGAAGTCCAATTTCTCAATCTACGCATCCCCCGTTTTTTAGATTATTCTAATAACTTATATTCCAATTGAGTCTAGTACATCCCTACTACCTTTAGAATAAACAGACTGATCTCAAAAAAAGCGCTGAGGATACTTCCCCTAGGGTCAATCCAATCAGTTGGGTTAACTCCCAGATGCGCCAAAATAATATAAACGAGCTTACAAATTTATGATTTAGCCAAGAACACTCATGGTCGAGCCATGAATATCAAAAAAAGACGATGAGATTGCTTTCTCCAGCGTCAAATTTTCATATAAAAACTACAGCAAGTTGACGAGAAGCTGCCATGTCGACCATAGAGTTAATCCAATCAGTATGAGTAGAAGCAGGTTCTCCCACCATTTATTGGCGTACTGAGCTAAAAGGTCTTTACGGTTGGTTAACACGATCAATCCTATGGAAACTGCAGGTAAAAGTACGACTTGCAACGCATTGACTAAAATCGTTAAGTATACAAACCCTGGCATGGATGGAAGAGCCCAAAGGACGGGAAAAACGACCGTAATGAGAAGGGTGAGTTTGTATAATGGGTCTTTAGTATACTCACGGTTATATCTTTTTCCTCTTTCAGGGAAGGTAGTATGAATAGCGTCTACAAAGAGATTGCCAAATCCAAGTGCATAAACGACAACCGTTTTAAAACAAGCCCCCAAAACTCCGAGATAGAAAAGAATACCGCCAAGCATACCTAATGTTGAAGTTAACATTTGTGCCATATCTGACACGCTCTCAACCGTTAAACCTTTGGGATGGAGGATTTCAGCGCCGAGTACCCATACGCCTAAATCGATGATAATAATCATTACTATTCCAAACAAGAGATCATAGCGTTGAAGTTTCAGATATGCTGGACCACGCCAGCCCTTTTGCTCAAACAGATAGGGATATATCAAGTTTGACATGGAACCGGCGACAGCACCGATTAACGAAACGACAAAAACCAAAGTATCTACCCCGCCAACATTCTCCGGGACGCTAAATGCTATCGTACCTTTTACTATAGCGGGTACGTCAGGTCCTACCCATAAGGCACTTCCTACTAAACTGACCACCATTAAAATAAGAATGCCTTTAATGGTTATCTCTACGTAGTTATAAATTCCCCTACCAACTAAAGCGAGAGAAACGATTGTGTTTGTCAATCAAAAAGTTGACCACTTTGCTAAACAAAAAGTTGACCACCCACAAATGGAAAAATAGTAGGGTCGACAGAGTTCCATGT
>NZ_BDUF01000059.1:18792-82152 GCF_002335525.1 Effusibacillus lacus | reverse complement strand
CAGTGAATGTGCTCCATTCCGAGACCCAGCATACAGGAGGCGCTCTTTCTTTTGCAAACCACAATTTAATTCATTACAGGAATAGCTCCTAAATAAAAAAAGTCCTTCTCCAAGAGAAAGACCTTGCATACGGAATGTGTTCCGGCCTTCCTCTTATCTTTCAGGTAATTTCCTGCAGGAATTAGCACCACAAATCCATCCCGTGCTCTTTGGCACAAGAGAAAGATTCAGGTTGCCGGGCTTCATCGGGCCAGTCCCTCCGCCTGCTCTGGATAAGAGTGATATAAAATTCAGTTCTTTTGATTCACTTTACAATTATTAAAGGGAATTCGTCAAGAGGAAGTTTAACAAGACTTACCTGAATCGACAGGAACATCAGGGCAACACTAGTTTTACAACCACGAAAGGACTGAACAGAATGGCTCATACGGCATCCAAAGGTTCAAAGGTTACCTTCTTGCCTCTCCTGGCTTTGGCAAGCGTGCCTCTGATCATGGTGCTCGGGAACTCCATGCTGATTCCAATCCTCCCCACTATGCAGCAAGAGCTGGGCATCTCAAAGTTCCAGGCAAGTTTGGTAATCACACTCTTTTCCGTGCCTGCGGGCATCATTATTCCGTTGGCAGGGTTCCTATCCGACCGGTTCAGCCGAAAAATCGTCATTATACCTGGGCTGATCCTGTACGCTCTGGGTGGGTTACTTGCAGGAGGAGCCATCCTGTTGTTTGACAAACCGTTTGCAGTGATTATGGCGGGACGGGTAATCCAGGGGATAGGAGCGGCGGGAACCGCACCGATAGCCATGGCCTTGGCAGGTGACATATTTAAAGGCGGGGCACGAAGCAAAGCACTGGGGTTGATCGAAGCATCAAACGGCCTTGGCAAGGTTCTAAGTCCGATTCTTGGAGTTTTATTGGCACTGATTTTTTGGTATGCGGTATTTTTTGCGTTTCCCATCCTTTGCGTACCCGCTGCCCTTGCCATCTGGTTTTTTATCAAAGAACCCAAGAAAAACGGAAAGGCGCAAAAGGTAAAAGAGTATCTGGGTTCCCTCAGGACGATTTTCAAACGGGAATGGAAATGGCTGCTGACCGCTTATCTTGCCGGTGCCAGCGCACTTTTTATTTTGTTTGGGGTTCTCTTTTACCTGTCCCAAATTCTTGAGGAAAAATATAATATCGACGGGTTGCCAAAAGGCGGCATTCTGGCCATACCGCTGCTGGCCATGTCAGCCACCTCCTATATTACGGGGGCTCGGATCAAGAAGCGAAAAAACCTGATGAAAACACTGATCGTTGCCGGTATGCTGCTGATTGCAGGTCCCTTGGGATTGGCTTCTTTTATAAAAAATACTTACGTCCTGCTGGCATTGCTTGTTATAAGCGGAATTGGAACGGGACTCGTATTGCCTTGCTTAAATATGCTGATCACTTCGGCTGTCAGCAAGGATGAGAGAGGGATTGTCACTTCCTTTTACGGCTCCGTAAGATTCCTTGGTGTCGCCATTGGTCCTCCCGTCTTTACCTGGCTGATGGAGATTTCACCAACTGTCATGTTCCTCTCCGTTGCCGGGTTGGCAGTTGCTTCCGCAATCCTTTCCTTGTGGATCATAAAAGTTCCGAAGGATGAATCTCCCACCCCTCCTGCTCCAGGTACCGTTTCCTTTGAATTCATCCGCAAACTCTCAGCAAAAAGAAAAGCGAGGGCGTAACACCTGCGCCCTCCTTTACGCATACGATAATGGAGCCCAGACAAACACGAGACGGGAGGCCTTCGCCTCCAGGGACTTATGCCTGGAAAGGAGTTTTTTTGCATGATGGAAACGACCCCGCAAAGGCCGTGGGATCTGATTCTCAAGGATCCGTTACCCGGAAGAAACTCAAAACCACGCAGCTGCGGATTGAGCATGGTGATTGATAAAGGCTTGGGAATCCGGGAGACATTGGACCTGATGGAACTGGCCAGTCCCTACATTGATTTCTTGAAGTTTGGATTCGGCACTTCCATGCTGTATTCCAAATCCCTTCTGCAGAACAAAATCAACGTACTGCGAAAGCATGACATTCATCCTTACCCGGGAGGCACTTTGCTGGAATTGGCGGTAATGCAGGGGAAATGGAAAGATTTTATGCGCGCAGCAAAAAAAATCGGTTTTACTGCCATTGAGGTATCGGACGGAACCATCACGATGGATTCGGAACTTCGGCGGCAACTGATTCAAGAAGCAAAAAATCTGGGCTTCGTGGTACTGAGCGAAGTGGGAAAGAAAGAAAGCGGAGTCCATTTGCCAATTGAAACACAGTTGGAAATCATTCGAAGCGATTTGGAAAACGGGGTATTCAAGGTCATTATCGAAGGACGCGAATCGGGAAAAGATGTTGGCGTGTATGAAGCAAACGGCACCATTCGAAAAGACGATGTGGATCAGCTGATTGAAAAACTGGGCTCACCAGAAGTTATCATGTGGGAGGCCCCTCTCAAATCACAACAAGAGGTGCTCATCAGCCAATTTGGTGGAAATGTCAACTTTGGAAATCTGGCACCACAAGACATTATCTCCGTTGAATCCCTGCGACGGGGGTTACGCAGTGACACGATGCGCCTGGCCACCTTTGAACCAGAGAAAGATACTCCCCAAGAGGAACCGGTTTTTTTTCAAATGAATAAAATTGTGCATACGGCAGCCATATAACCCGCATATGCCCTCCTGCGAGTCCATATATTTGTATGGACAAAGCAAGGGGTGAATTCGGAATGGCCGGAGAAATTGTACTTGTGATCCTGATCATTGTGGGTATCATTGGCCGTGCCAATATCCTTGCAACAGCGGCCAGTGTGTTGTTGATTCTGAAACTTACCAACCTGCACCGGTTTTTTCCGACTCTTGAGAGAAGAGGGTTGGAAATCGGGTTGTTGTTTTTGATGATTGCCGTTCTCGTTCCCCTTGTAAACGGTAAGATTCAATCGAAGGATTTGTGGGGCACTTTTTTTACAATGTCCGGCATTTTTGCGGTTATCGGAGGCATCTTGGCCACGTACCTTAACGGCCAGGGCCTTACCATGCTGCGGATCGAACCTCAACTGATGCTGGGGCTGGTGATCGGTTCCATTGTCGGTATCGTATGTTTTAAGGGCATTCCGGTGGGCCCCTTGATGGCTGCCGCAATCGCCGCTTTGCTGATGAAAGTTTATCTGTGGTTTCGCTAATATATAAAAAAGAGACGGGACAGTCCCCGTCTCTTTTACTAATTTGTAAAGTATTGGGTTAGTGTTTCAAGAGCCGTATCCTGCACAATCAGTTTGCCATATTCGTCAAGAACAGCTTTTGTCACATTGGAAAGCGTACCATACTCATGCAAAATCGCCCACAGTGCATCCGTCTCGGTTTGGTCCATTGTTTCTTCATCGATAAACAGGAAATAACGGTCTCTGTAATGATATAACGAAGTCGTCAGATCAAAGGATGCGTGTACCACCTTGGCGGCTGCCAGAACGTTTTCGAAATCGTCAAAGACAAAAGTGAACGCCGTGCTGGGATCCACCATGACAATGTGCTCATCCGTGTCGGATTCCTCTTTGTCTTTCTCCACTTCTTCCGGAATGGAAGGGACTTGCGTAACAATGACAACGACACCTTCCGTCGGCATGGTGAAAGCTTCTACCGCGATGGGACCCATCACCTCAAATCCAACTTCCACATAAGCCCTTTCCATCATGTCCCAAAACAATTCCTGTACTTTGCGGCCGTTTTGCCATATTTCATCCCGGTCGATTCCACGCTCTTCCAGATCTTCATAGCTGATAAAAATTCTGACTTTGTTGTTTCCCAGTCTTTCCACTACCATTCAAATCACTCCTTTCAATCTTGGAGTCGTAAACAATTATCACATATTGCAGCAAAATTTTCTGTAAGTCAGATTACTCAATTACTTGGACAGTTCATAAATTGCATGGGCATAAATATTGGTCAGTTGCAACAAGTGTTCAATCTCTATGAACTCGTCTCTTTGATGTGCCAAATCTTTCATTCCTGGAAACAACGGTCCGAACGCAACCGTGTTGGGAATAGCCCGGGCATAGGTTCCACCGCCTATTGCCAACGGCTCCCCGGAGGCTCCTGTTATCCGTTCATAGACCTGTTGAAGAGTCCTGACCACCGAAGATTCTTTCGGTACATAGAGAGGCTGCTTGTCATTATGGACATCTATCAGAAAATCTAAAGAGGATATGGTTTGTTGAACCAATTTTACCAATTCGGTGCCTGTACGGTCTACCGGATATCGAACGTCAAAGACCAACTTAAATGAATCTGTGTCCATGCTTATCATTCCCAAATTGCAGGACAGGGCCCCCGAAAAGGAATCGGAACAATCGATTCCCAGGAACCGGCCCTCTGTATCAGACAATGCGACAAACTCCCAGAGGTCCAGATCCGCAACAGGAAATTGACTGAGTACTTTGCCCATGCACCGAATGGCGTTGACTCCCCGGTCCGGGGTGCTTCCGTGGGCCGACTGGCCCTTGATGGTCAGCAAAACGCTGCCTGGCTTTATTTCTCTGACATCAAAAGAAATGTTCTCGGTCTGGCAATACTGTTCCAAGCGACTTAGAAACTCTGCCTGATAGTTCGTTTCCACGGAGAGAGTGGCCATGCAAACATCGGGTACCATATTCGGTCTCTCTCCTCCAATTATTTCAACAGGTTCCACCTTCATGCCTTGTTGCCCGTATCGGGATTTCCTTAGGGTAAAGTGCAAAATTCCTTTTTCGGCATAAATTAACGGAAAATCGGCGTCCGGGGTAAACCCGCCCCATGGCAGCGGTTCGACCTGGAAATAGTGTTTCATGCATCGCCAGTCAGTTTCTTCATCAAGCCCGAAAATCAGGCGAGTTCTTCTGTTTATGGGAAGACCGCTTTCCTTAACGGCCAGAAGACCGAAAAACGCTGCCATGGCAGGACCCTTATCGTCAATGGCTCCCCTGGCAAATATCTTATTGCCGTGGATTTCTGCTGCAAACGGTGGATATGTCCAGTCGTTTCCCGGAGGAACAACATCGAGATGTGTCAAAACCGCCACATAGTCTTTGGATTCCCCATACTCGACATGCCCGGCGTACCCATCCGCGTTTTTTACCCGAAAACCGTACTTTGTCCCCAGGTCCAACATGAATTTCAAAGCTTGATCCGTTTCTTTACCAAATGGTTTGTCGTGCCCCGCCGGTTCGGTGCCAATGCTTGGTATTCTAAGCAATTCCCGCGCCGTTTCGATAATGGTCCGTTTGTTACTGTCAATCCAGACTTGAAACATACAGCCTCCTAGGTGGAACTCCTTACAGTCAAGTCATGGGGCAGGAGGAAAGAAAATTCCTCCACTGGCTCATCGTGAATCAGTTTCGTCATGAAGCGCATGGCCACAGCTCCCATGTCATAGATCGGTTGGGAGATTGTTGTAAGCTCGGGCCGAACCATGCTGGCCAATCTTGTGTTGTCAAAAGCAATTGCCTTAACTTGCCCCGGGACGGAAAGACCTGCGTCCAAACATGCGTGAATCGCCGCCACTCCCAGTTCGTCACTTACGGCCACAATTCCGTCAGGAATCTGATTGTCCCGAAGTATTCCCTTCAGCGTTTCCAGGCCGTCTTCGTACCGCAGGGTTGGGCACTCAACAATATGAGCCTGATATCCTTCTTGCTTCAGCGCCTTTCGGTATCCCTTCTGCCGGGGCTTGCCCACTACAGGGTGATCGGTGGCACCGCTTAGCAGCACGATATGTTTACACCCTTTTTCGATTAAAAAGCGGGTGGCATCGTAAGCAGCCTGCTCATTATTGATGTTCACGGAAGGAATACGGCCCTCGGGATCCACCGTTGCACATAACACAACGGGAATCTGGGCTTGCTCAAAGGTTTTCAGGAGATCGCCGGTCAAGTGGTTCCCCATGAAGAGCATTCCGTCCACTTGCTTTTCCCACATGGTTCCAATCAGATCAATTTCTCTTTCAGGTTGTCCATCTGAATTACTCAATATGATCTGGTATTGATACATGGTGGCGATATCTTCCATCCCGCGCACCATTTCGGCTACAAACGGTGCGGAAACATCAGGGACGATGATCCCGATCGTTTTGGTCTTCTTGCTCGCGAGTCCTCTCGCCACCGCGTTTGGGCGGTACCCCAGCATCTGGATGGCATCCAACACTTTCTTCTTCGTTTCTTCCTTAACGACGGCAGTCCCGTTCAGAACCCGTGAAACGGTAGCCATGGAAACACCTGCAGCTTTCGCCACATCATATATCGTTATGCTCACAGTGTCACACCCACTTTGCCAACGTATCTGATTGTCCCTTTATCATATCACATGACATGCAAAAAACACAGGAACATTATTGTTCCTGTGTGTCCTCGTTCAGCAACACTGGGCTGTTCGTTTCTCTTGGCGGCTGACTAAGAAACTGAAACGCTGAAACCCGCGTCATTACTGAAAAATTGGTGCGGATGGAGGGACTTGAACCCCCACGGTTGCCCGCTGGAACCTAAATCCAGTGCGTCTGCCAATTCCGCCACATCCGCAAAACACCCACACAAAGTGAAGCAAAGCGTTGAAGCCGGATCATAGGAACCGCGACTTCGCGCGCAAGGTCACGCTAAGGGCTAGAGCCCTAGTCGTGCCATGTTGCGGGGGCACCGAAAAAACAGGGCTTAACTGGCTGGGGAGGAAGGGATCGAACCTTCGCATGACGGAGTCAAAGTCCGTTGCCTTACCGCTTGGCGACTCCCCAAAAACAATAGCCTAGCGACGACCTACTCTCCCGGGGCTCCTGCCCAAGTACCATCGGCGCTGGAGAGCTTAACTTCCGTGTTCGGGATGGGAACGGGTGTATCCTCTCCGCCATTGTCACTAGGTTTGCTAACATATAATAATATATGGGGTGAGTGATGGGAATCGAACCCACGAATGCCGGAGCCACAATCCGGTGCGTTAGCCACTTCGCCACACCCACCATAGAACAGGATGTTCTACTCCGTGTTGCTCGCATGTACGCAAGCGTAAATAACAGAGTATCATATTGTTGTTGACTTGGCAGGGGCAGCAGGATTCGAACCCACGACATGCGGTTTTGGAGACCGCCGTTCTACCAACTGAACTATGCCCCTATGTGAACCCCACGAAGTGACGCAAAGCGTTGTAGCATATTCCGGGTACTTTCTGGGGACCCCGGTAAAAAGATGCCAACAATTTCCGTTTTGCGCTGAATGGTGGAGGGAGAAGGATTCGAACCTTCGAAGGCGATGCCAACGGATTTACAGTCCGCCCCATTTGGCCACTTTGGTATCCCTCCAAAAAAATGGAGCCAGCGACAGGAATCGAACCCGCGACCTACTGATTACAAGTCAGTTGCTCTACCTGCTGAGCTACGCTGGCATGGATACCCGTCAAAGACCTGCACTTTGACAGGGTATGCTATTGGCTCCTCGAGTAGGGTTCGAACCTACGACCCTCCGGTTAACAGCCGGATGCTCTACCGCTGAGCTATCGAGGAACAGTTGAGACATCGTGTAGAATAACACGAAGCGCACTCTGCCGTCAAGATCCAACTTAAGTCAAATCCGCCTGCAACTGGCTGATTGCTGTCGTCTTGAACGACGAGATTTATACTACCACGGACCACGAATGTTCTCAACATGATTTTCTTGTAACTATCTGACAAAATTACACAAAGAGCCTCTTTACTTCTTTCTATCTCTTGGTTACGCTGATTTCGTCAAGAAAAGGACTGCGCGCTCTTTTTTCCCCTTTGTACTTTTTCGGCGAGAAAAGACGCAACCTTTCCTTCGCGCGGGTGATCGCCACATAGAACAAACGGCGTTCTTCTTCCAGGGCCTCTTCCTGATTCTTATCCTGCAGCGATTTCTTGTGTGGAACAATACCGTTCACCAGGCCAATCACGATGACTGTCTTGAATTCCAATCCTTTTGCTTTGTGAAAGGTCATCAGCTGGATCCCGCTCCCTGACCCTTTTGCCTGTTTTACTGCTTCGTTCACTTTCCTGACATGATCCAAAAAGTCTATTAAAGTCGCATGAGTCAAGACAGATTGTTCAAGTGTTTCCAGGGATTCAAACACGTTTTCCGGATTTTGTCCGGTTGATTCCGCATGCTCACGCAAATATCGGTCGTATCCGATTTGTTTCCGGATGAACCGCAACGCTTCCCGGGGACTCATTCCGGCTATCTTTTTCAGATCCCAGGCGAGTTCTTCCAACTTATTTCGCTTCCAGGATTCCAAAGCAGGCATCTGCAAGATCCTTTGCAAAGGAGGTTGATTCTGGGGATCCGGCAGATTCAAATGAGACATCCAAACCTCAGGCTGGATATACCTCTTGGGCCGATTGAGGATCTGCACCAGTGAATCGAGATCATGGGGATTCAGCGCCAATTTGAAATAGGCCAGGATATCGCGGACCTGCCATTGAAGATAAAAATGTCCCTCCGAATCCTTCAGACAGAAAGGCACTTCCTGTTTGACCATTTCATCGAGTAAAGCCTGAGTTTGAAGGCGGGTTCTGTACAAAACAGCAATATCGTCGGGTTTCTCTCCTGTTTGTAACAGGTCTTCCATGTACTTAAGAACCGACACGGCCTCCTCCCTCTCATCTGCTGTTTCTTCCAGGACAGGCGGTTCTCCTTGCCTTCCGGTGCCCGACAACCGCTTTTGCTCCCTCTTTTTGTTGCAATCAATAAGCGATGAAGCAATATGTACAATTGGCTCAGTTGATCTATAGTTGGTGCTCAGCACCACTTTCTTTGCAGAGGGAAACTGCTTGTGAAAGGACAGCAAATAATCTACCCGGGAGCCCCTGAAACGGTAAATCGATTGATCGTCGTCCCCCACTATGCACAGTTCTGCATTCGCTGACAAAATCTTCAAAATTTCATACTGGACATAATTGGTGTCCTGAAATTCATCCACCAGGATGTGCCGGTATTTGTTTGCCCACTCCCGGCGAACGTCCGCATTCACCGACAATAGGCGATGACATTCGAGCAATATATCATCGTAATCCCACCGGTTGTTTTGTTGTTTCCATGTTTCATAGAGCTTGTAGCGCCGCTTGAAATCCACGTTTGCCCGCTTCTTCGCCTGAATTTGGTCAGGAAGAATCAAGTTGTTCTTGCAAATCCCGATCTTGGCGAGCACATCGACGGTTTCTTCTTCATTCCCCTCTTGTCCCTCAAGACGCAGAAGATCACGGATGATCTGACGTTGCTCCCAATCCTCCAGCAATTTGGGTACATTCCCATATACCCGCAGCAGAATGCGCAGGAAAATGGAATGAAATGTGCCTGAATCACAAGACTGCGCCCGCAATGTCCCGACACCGGGCAAGCCCGCCAACCGCATTTTCATTTCTTCGGCTGCCGCTTTGGTAAAGGTCACGATCAACAGTTCTTTCGGCCGTACTTTCTCCACTTGCATCAGGTAGGCTGCCCGGCAGGTAAGGACAGTGGTTTTTCCGCTACCCGGACCGGCAAAAACGACAAGCGGCCCGCCTGTATGCGTGACCGCTTTCCGTTGCGATGCATTCAGTTGAATCCCTGCAGTGGCCAGCTCATGAAAGAATATTTCTCGCCTTGTCATCTTCTGGTTTTGTTACCCCCAATACAGAATAGAAATCGGGATTCTCCCATTTCTCAATAAATTTTTTCAATAGACGAATCCTCTCCTGCAGGATTCGTCGTTCCTCAATCAGTGCTTTGATTCCGGCCAGATCGCCCCGTTCAAAACAATCCAACACAAACAGAGGCAACTGTTCCATCCGAACTTCCCAGTCGTGCAAGATTTTGCGCAAACGGTTAAAACGATCGTGCAGACGGTCTCCGGGTATTTGCATGACGGTTATGCATTAATAAGTTCTTTTCGCTGGCACCATTTGTCCAACAGCTGCTGCAGATCGTCCAAAAAGCCGGCGATTTGTTTCTTCTCTTCCATCAGCAGTTCGATTGCTTTCAAGTCTTCACGGTTAAACTTCTCGACCACTTCCTGAGGGATCTCCACAGTTCGTTGCTGCAGCTGGGAAACATATTCTTCCATTTCGGTCGTAATCAATTTGATCAAATCGGATTGTTGAGTCACTACAATCTCCTCCTTGCTAATGTCAACCGGCTCATGAAGCGATTCCAGATTCCATTCGGTCAAAACCCAATCGCCTTCTTCCAGCCTTGCAAATCTCCAGTCACTTTCCAGGTCAACTCTTGACATCAATTCCCCTTTGCTTCTTTGGGTACGCTGCTGCAGAATGCGTAGAATCTCGCCTTGCTTTATTGGACGGCGGTTTTGGGAAACCAAAGCAAAAATCTCGTCGTGCAAAGCATCACATTCGGTCTGACGCAATGTCCACCCTGATTCCACAAATGAGAATGCTCCATGCGGAGCGTTAAGCGCCTTGTTGATGCGAACCCGCAGCGATTCTCTGGATTTCTGCTCATGAAACAAATCCCCCTTTGCCAAAACTGCCTCCAAATCTTCCACGGCAAGCGGAGAGTGGCTCAGGTAAAGAATTCGTTTCAAGGCACCTTCCAAACTGTAACGGAAAGACCATAAAGTTTGTTGCAGCACAGTATCCCCCCTTGCACCGAAACTTCCTAGACCCTTTCGACAAAAAAAGGGCAAATCCCTCCTAAGGAAGGCGCTTGTCGGCAATCAATTTCAAACGGCCGCGACAGGTTCCGCAACAATATTTCCGGGTATTGATGCTACGCTTGCGTTCATATTTCATTCCACATGCCAGACATTCGTATAAGTAGCGTGTTTTGACAGTGTTGCGTACGCCGGTATGCTTGCAATACCTGTTGCCGCCTACTTTCAGGAGAAGATTTTTAAAATCCGCATCTGCATGCCGGTACCCTTTGCCTTCAAGGTGCAGATGATAGTGACACAGTTCGTGTTTGATGATTCCGACTACCTCTTCCGTTCCGTGTACCTGAAGCGGAAGCGGATTGATTTCAATATCATGGGATTGCAGCATGTACCGTCCGCCCGTTGTACGCAAACGGGGGTTAAACCGTGCTTGATGCAAAAACGGTCTGCCAAAATATGCAATCGAAATCGATTCCACCAATTCCTGCAGTTCATGTTCCGTCATAGCCATCTCCTGCTTTTTGCCTAAAGAAATTTCATGGTACAATCTGGATTGGAAAGGATGAGTAACATTGCGTATTTTTGCTCTTGGGGATCCGCATCTGTCATTTGCAGCAAACAAACCGATGGATATATTCGGCAGCAAATGGATAGATCACCCCGCCAAGATAAAAGAAGAATGGACACAGACGGTCACCCGGGATGACTGGGTGCTGATTCCTGGCGATATCTCATGGGCCATGCAACTGGAAGAAGCAAAACCGGATCTGGAATTTTTGGGAGCCCTGCCCGGCAAGAAAATCATGATTCGAGGGAACCACGATTATTGGTGGTCTACGATTTCCAAGGTCCGCCGTTTGCTGCCGCCGGACATGTACGCCATCCAGAATGACTCCATTCGGATCGGGGACATCGCAATTTGTGGAACCAGAGGATGGGACTGTCCCGGAGGATACAACTTCAGTGAGCATGACAGGCAAGTTTATGAAAGGGAAGTTTCACGGTTGGAACTGTCACTAAAAAATGCCGACCCGCAGACAAAGGAACGTTGGGTCATGCTGCACTATCCGCCTACGAACGAAAAACATCAGGAGTCAGGGTTTATTGAAATTATGAAGCAGTACGATGTTTCTGTCTGCATCTACGGCCACCTGCACGGGGAGGGCCACCGCAACGCATTGTTGAATGAACGTTTCGGCATTCGATTTCAGTTGGTTGCCTGCGATTATCTGAATTTCAGACCGCTATTGCTCCGGTGAAGGAAAGCTTGTGAAAAGGACGCCAAGATGACGTCCTTTTTCTCATTGGCATTGACGGATCAAAGAAAACACTTCTTCCCGGGCATCCTTATCCTTTTGGTAAATCCCTCTGACAGCGGTTGTTATCGTCCGGCTGCCGGGCTTGTTTACCCCCCGCATCGACATGCACATGTGTTCCGCCTCTATCATGACAATAACGCCATGCGCATCCAATTGGTTGATCAGGGTATCGGCTACCGTTGATGTGATTCTTTCCTGAAGCTGGGGGCGTCTGGCAACGGTTTCCACCAGCCGGGCCAACTTGCTTAATCCGGTGACACGTCCGTTCTTTGGAAGGTAAGCTACATGGGCCTTCCCAAAAAACGGGACCAGATGATGTTCACACATGGAATAGAAAGGAATATCACGAACCAGCACCACTTCCTCATGCAGTTCATTGAAGATAGCGCTCAGTTCATCTTCGGGGTTTTTGTGCAAACCGGAAAAAACTTCTTCATACATGCGGGCCACCCGTTTGGGAGTGTCGAGCAAGCCCTCCCGGTCGGGGTCTTCCCCTATCGCAACGAGGATCATGCGAACGGCCTCTTCCAACTTTTCGCGATCAAATGACATGAATCATACCTCCAACTGGAAATGCGACATTAACTGGCTGCTCTCTCAACTATATCATAATCATTCTAAAGTGTCGAAACAGGAGAAGATCCCCGATGGTTCGGGGATCTTAGATATGTCAGACAAGGAGTTACTGACTGGGAACGGGCACAGGGATACCTCCAGGTACGGTTCCTCCCTGGTCCCCGGTACCTGCTGAAGTTCCACCTGCAGATCCTCCGTTTCCAGTTCCCCCTGCCCCCCCTGAAGTTCCGCTTCCACCGTTCTGAGATCCGCCGGGAGTGTTGGGCGTTGTGCCCGGAGTACCTCCGGTGCCGCCTCCCGCGCCTTGTCCGCCGCCGGTTCCTGAACCACCTGTTCCTGGTTCAGGAGGTTTTGACGGATCCTGCGGTTTGTTTTTGTCACCCGGTTTTTCCCTGTCACCCGGCTTCTGTTTGTCGTCTCCCGTTTTAACCTGCAGTTTGTTCGATTCCCCCAATTGTTTGCTGTTATTGGCGGGGTCCACCGCACTGATGGCGTAATAATAGGTTTTGCCCGGTTCTGCGTCAGTATCCACAAATGTGGTTTCTTTGGTCAGGATCAACGGCAAACCGCCTTCCGGTTTCTCGACGTTCTCAACCCTGAATACCGCATAGACAGCCTCTTCTTTCAGCGGAGTCCATCTCAGCATAACGGTTTTGCCCGTCCATTCCCCAGTCAATTGGATCGTCTGCTTCTCTTCTTTCTTCTCTTCAACAGCTGCGCCTACCGGGAACCCCGTTACGGGAACACCCTGCAGTGCAGGCGTCATCACTTTGCTGAACATTTTTGCCGGATATGCGCTGACATAGGCTCCCGGTCGATCCTGCAGGTAATGTTTGTCATCGGTATTGTCAAATCCCATCCAGACAGCCGCCACCCACTCCGGTGTATACCCGACAAACCAGGTATCCCGGTTGGAGCCTGGAATTTCTTTCTTGTACTCGGTAGTCCCCGTCTTGCCTGCAACGGGACGATTCATTTGGGCGCCCGTTCCGGTTCCTCTGTCGACCACAACTTTCAGAAGCGAAGTCATGGTATTTGCCGTAGACTCTTTCATCACCTGGACACGGGCCGGTTTCTCCTGGGCCAGGATCGTGCCGGAAGCGGTCACGATTTTCTGAATCGCATGCGCTTCAATTCGAACCCCTTTGTTGCTGAATGCCTGGTAGGCGTCCGCCATTTGGAGAGGGGAGACACCCGTGGTCATGGCCCCCAAAGCCAGGGCCAGGTTGTTGTCTCCCTTGTCAAAGGTCAACCCCGCTTTCTCGGCAAACTTCTTGCCCGTGGATACACCGATCTGGTTTAATACATCAACCGCCGGAATGTTCCAGGACTGGCGAAGCGCTTCAAGCATCGTGACTTTTTCCCGCGGATATAGGGTGTGACCGTCCCAGTCGTTGGGCGTAAAGGCATAGGGCGGATCTCCATAAGTTGACCCCTTCTTGTCATTGATCATGGTATTAGGTCCAAATTTCCTACTGTCCAAGTCAATGGCAGGTCCATAGGACATCAAAGGTTTAATGGATGAACCCGGTTGGCGCTTGATCTGGAAAGCGCGGTTCAGGTTCATGAACGAATTCGTATCCCGTCCTCCGACCAGCGCTTTGATGCCGCCGGTTTTGGGGTCGACAATCACCATCGCCCCCTGGACCTTGGTCTTGTCTGCCGCATCGGCAGGGAAATTCTTCGGGTCGTTAAATTGTGACTCTGCTGCGGCTTGGGCTTTCACATCCAGATAAGTGTAAATCTGCAGCCCCCCGCGCAATAACTGTTCCCTTGGAATGCCATGCTTGCTTTCCGCTTCTTCCAACACATATTCCACATAGTGGGGATACTTGAAACTGGTTAGATCTGCTTTCTTGATGTCCAAGGGCTTATTGACCGCCTCATCCGCTTGTGCCTGCGAGATGTATTCTTCCTTGACCATGTTCTGCAACACAATCTTCTGGCGCTCTTTGGCCTTCTCCAAATTGTTGTAGTAGTAAGAAGGAGCCTGCGGCAAACCTGCCAGGAAAGCGGCTTCGTGCAACTCCAAATCTTTGGCTGACTTCCCGAAATAAATCTTGGATGCCGCTTCAATCCCAATGACTGACGGGTGGAAATTCACCTTGTTCATGTACATTTCGAGAATGTCGTCTTTTGTATATTGCCGTTCAATCTGTGCGGCAAGAGCGATTTCCTTGATTTTGCGGGTGATCGTCCGGTCATTGACAGCGTTCAGCAGGGCGTTCTTGGCCAACTGCTGAGTGATCGTGCTGCCGCCCTCCACTTTGCCCCCTGCAAGAATGTCTCTGTAGAGAGCCCTGGCAATTCCCCTGTAACTGATCCCGTTATGGTCATAGAAGTGCCGGTCCTCCGTTGCGATAATCGCTTGCTTGACATAGGGCTTCAGATCTTTGTAAGGAACGCCTTCCCCTTTGTCGAGCTTGATTACAATTGCAGGTTGTTTCGTGTTTCCAACACTGTATATTTGCGTCGCACTGTCGGGCACCTCCAGCTTTGACGGATCAAGCGGAGGCAGAACAACCGCACATCCTACGCCGAGCACTATGGTCCCTGACACAATCATTGCGAGAATAATGCTGCGAATTATCTTTTTCCCCATGAAGGTTTCACCTCTCTCCGCCATTCTACTCCATTCCATGCAAATCTTCGAGTCGTAAAATGTCGGATATGCAAAAAAGAGGGATTGCTCCCTCTATTTAAGACGACTCTTCTACTTAATTCGTTACGCAGATGGCTTTATGTCCGTACTTCGACAAAAATGAGTCCCGCATCATGACAACCCTTTTGGGAATCAGCGACTCTCCCCTACTGTTAAATCTTTCGCTTCCGTAAGGATGGCACACCCTCATCATCCATCTCATGTAAAAGGCCTTAAAATGCTTATACCATGATTCATCAAGATCAAATACATCAAATCCCAGAGAGGCCGCTCCCTTGTGAAGGACAGTAATTCCTACCAGCGCCTGAATCGATTGACCCTTCGGACTCAAATTCATAAAATCGATAAGTGACGGGAAGGACTTTCGCACCTCCCGAAGCGCCACAAGGCCCAACTGAGTTTCAAAGGTTGCATTCGCCAGAATCTTTTGCAATCGATAATTGTATAAATGAAGTTCACCTATCCGGTCACCGTTTCGCAACCATGTTCCCCTGACCTGCAGATCGGGTCCGTGGTAATTGTTAACTATTATCCGAAAAATATTGTCCCCTTTAGAATCGTCAAAATCGAACTTGCGGCATTTGCGGTATAGTACGTCTCCCGTTTTCCATGCGGACAGGAGCAGTCTGTTCATCCTGTACCTCCTTTCGGTGAACTTCTCTTAGTATCACCGGGGAGGTCCGGCTCATCCCAAACAAAAGAAGCTCCGAACCGGTAAAATTCGGAGCCTGGGAAATCGTTCACTTACCCACACAAAGGAAGAGTGAGCGATCATTGTTGGTTTACAGTTTAACAACGTTTGCAGCTTGCGGACCACGGTTACCTTCCACAATGTCAAAGGAGACGAGTTGTCCTTCTTCAAGGGTCTTGAATCCGTCAGCCTGGATTGCAGAAAAATGGACGAATACGTCGCCTCCGTCTTCGCGCTCGATAAAACCGTAACCTTTTTCCGCATTGAACCATTTTACTTTTCCTTGCATGGGAAACCTCCTACAGGTACATTAAAAATAGGCACTACCCGATATTCTACCAACTGTCGGAAACGAAGTCAAATTCTGAAACCCGGGAGACTGGATATGAAAAAAAACAAGCAATCGGTTCCGCTGCAATTGATTTACACTGTGTTTGTCGAAGAACCAAACGATTTCTATTTTCATCCCAGAGGGGTTCTGTTTGTCGATAAAGAACACAACCACACATTATTTTGTTCGGATGTGGATTACAATTTCTTATTGAGAGCCATCCGGAAGTTCCCTTACAAAGAACTGGAATTGGGGGTTGAATTCAACGGGCACCAGTTTGAACTGAAGAATATTACTGCGGAAATGACAAGCAAATATGGCGATGCGCCCAAAGCTATGAAAGAAATATTGAAGGACCTGTACCAGACAAGCCCTCGCCAATACTCTTTCCTGCGGAAAGTGTTTGAGCAAGATTCTGCAGTTTCCCACTTTACCCCTTAAAAATCAAGGAGTCTTTCAAATAGAAGACTCCGGTTTCATTCTTTGTATATTTTTATTTTTTGCGGTAAAAACGGCCCGTTCCTCTTGCAAACAGAGTGGGCATCAACGCTTTGAACTTCAAAAGCGGAGCCATGCTGCCCGGCACCATGATTTCCGGTATCTCCTCTTCTACCGCCCTGACAATAGCCCTTGCCACTTCATCCGGTTTGCGCATGAAACGTTGAGCTATTTTCGGTATGCTGTTCAGATCCGCTTTCTCAAAGAAAGGAGTGTCTATTGGGCCTGGATTGACGGTCGTTACTTTTATTCCATGATCGCGAATTTCTTCCCGAAGTGCTTCCGACAGCCCGATGACCGCAAACTTTGTCGCCGAATATCCGCCGTGAGTTGGCGCTGCCACAAACCCCGCCATGGAGGCCACATTCACCACATGGCCCATTTTTTGCCGAAGCATGTGCGGTACCACCGCTTGGATGCATCTGACCAGACCAAAATAATTGACCTCCATCATTTCTTTCATGTCGCTCATATCCGCTTCCAAAACAGGGGCAAATACGCCAAATCCCGCGTTGTTGACAAGTACATCGACACGCCCGTAGTGCTCAAGCACTTTCCTTGTCATACTCTTTACAGACTCGGAATCGGTAACGTCCACCGGAACCGCAAGGCACTCCCCGCCTTCCTTGGAAATTCTGCCGGCTAACTCTTCAAGTTTGGATTCGGAGCGGGCCGCTATGGCCAGTCTTGCTCCACGCGCCGCAAACGCCAACGCGGTTTCCCAGCCGATTCCACTGGACGCTCCGGTGATCAACACAACCCTCTCCTTCAGATTCATCCGGGATCACCCTTCATAGCCGACTTCAACTGCCGCGTTCACTATATACACCAAATCGTTCCGGTCTCCTTTATCCGGCAGGACAACCCCGCTCGAACACAAGAGTCCGCCAGGCACAACTTCCACCCTGACTTGTCCATAAGGAAAGACTGATTTTACCTTTGCAATATCCACCTTGTCCGCATCTGCCGGCACGCCGAGTCTGACAGAAACCACCATATTGTTGATGTCCTGCCCAGGCAGAAATGACCTCAATCCAGGCATGGAGTTGTGCTGGATTGCATTGCGGCAGGCTCTTACACAAGCCTCGGTAACATCTTGTCCGTGCAGATCAACCCCCATGCCAATTTCCACAAATACGACCTTCATACTATCACCTCATAAACGAACGAAGATAACAAACGCGAACAAACGTTCTTGACAGTCTGCCATTTTTTCACTAAAATTTTCTTACAACAAAGAACCGTACAGCCAGGTCACGAATTGCCAAGGAGTTGAATCGGGATGCTGATGACGGCAAATGATTGGAACGAGACTATTGCCCGCTTTGTGATCGAACAGTATTCACGCCCGTTTGATATGGTGCTGAGCGGATTTATCGATTCGGATCTAACACAGCGAATCGGCCAGGAACTGCTTCGGTGTGCAGAACCGCAAACACGAAGGACAAATCTGCAGGAATACCTGGGTTCACTTCCGGACAATCTGGCCAATCTGTTGTGTCTGGATGCAACTGCCCTGTTGTCCATGGACTCATCCGGTTTGAAAGAGTTCCTCGGACAAGCGTTGCGAGTGTTGTCCCCTGGGGGATACTGCGTGTTTTTGACCAAAGATGGCGTCAAATACGGAAGAATTGTTCCAAACGGCTTCCAGTTGGTTCATCGCTTCTTATCCAATTCTTTTAAACTGTCTACCATCATCGACTGCAACTCGAGTCGGGAACTTCCTTTCCAACTGGACCCTCATCAATATTTGGCCGTTTTTCAGAAGCCTGCGGACACAGGGAAAAGATTTACATGCCAACGTACATCGAAACCGGTTTTTCCCGGACCGTTCATCACTTCTCGTTCTTCTTGAAATATGTGCAAACTTCCTGTAAAGGACATATATGACATTTTGGACTGCGGGCCAAACAAACCCTCCTGCCGTGCAAAATCAATGCATGATGGGCGAAAGTCCATTTCTCTTTTGGAAGCTTGTTCATCAGGTCTTTTTCTGTTTCAAGAACATTCTTTGCTTTCGTCAGTCCTAACCTGTGGGAAAGTCGATCCACATGCGTATCAACCGCGATGGCCGGAACGCCAAATGCGACGCTCATCACCACATTTGCCGTTTTTCTGCCAACTCCGGGCAGTGCCACCAGGGCATCGTAATCTTTCGGCACCTCTCCTCCGTATTTTTCAACAAGAATCCTGCATGTTTCCAGTATGTGTTTCGCTTTTGAACGAAACAAGCCGATCCTCCGAATCTCGTTCTCCAACTTTTCCTGCGAGAGGTGGAGAAAGTCCCGCGGACCCGGATATTTTGCAAACAGGTCGGGAGTCACTTCATTGACAAGCTTATCCGTACATTGGGCGGACAAGATAACCGCAACCAGCAACTCAAATGGATTTCTGTACACAAGCTCACAGTTTGCGTCAGGATACATATCTTCAAGATGATGCAGCAACACAGGGATATCATGTTTTCTCATACCAGTAGTGTGACGCAAAATTCGTTTTTTTTCAATGTCTGTCTGCAATATCTTGCTCAAAACGGCTCATTTTCCCTGAAAGAACTGCAAAATCAATCCAACCCCTCCTGCAGCAATCAATGGACCAACCGGTACCCCCTTAAACAAAGACACTCCTATAATTGTACCGATCAAAATGCCTGTTACAATCAAAGGTTGTTCTGTCAGTACCGGGATGCCTTTTCCTCCCAAGTAAGCTACAAGGATTCCAGCCAAAATCCCAATGACCGATACAGGATTCTTAATTGCCGTTACAATGGCATCGGTACCGATTTTGCCGGAAGCAAGGGGCGAAAGTACACCGATGGTCAAAATCACGATGCCTGCTTGCAGTCCATAGTTCTCAACTGTAGGGAATACCCGCTCCAGATGGAGCAGGCGTAGCAGCAGCAATGCACTGACAGCTATGGATACCGTGGTATTGTTGCCGATAATTCCCAAAGTAAGCAAAACCAATAAAATTACGTTTGTCTGATCCATGGCTATAATTTCCTTTCTTCTTGGATACTCAGGTATATCAACACCGCAATCGGCATATCCTGAAACATAGAGTCTCTTTCGATAATGGCGGGTTAAAGGTCGGGAACTGACAAATAGATTGAAAATGAGGTGCTGATTATGATGTCAGGTTCCGAAAGTGAAAGAGAAGTTGCCAAGGCTTTTGTCCAACTTGGTTTTTACCTGAAGGCTCTCAATATGCCTTTTACAGTCAAAGACATATACCGCCGGGCATACAAGGAACGCCTGGGCAATGCTTACAGCGATGATTGGATTGACTGTTTGACTGATGATCCGGAAGTACAAGAATGTCTGGAAGAACCCTTCACGGTTTACTCAGTGGCCAAGACGCTTAAAGAGTACGGTCATGCCCCGATCAATTATGCCCTTTATCGAATGATTCGCCGCTTGGACATCTATTACTCCCATGCCTATGTAATCTCAATTGCGCAAGAATAAACAAGAAAGACCCGTTATGCGGGTCTTTCCCGTTCCCTGGCCTCCGGGCCTATCTTTTGTTTCTGCGCCGCCTATAAGTTGCCAGATAGTAAATCAATCCTATCGACAACAAGATCGTCCCATACCAAATCCAATTCCCCCACGCTACCCATGCAGGATGCATTGGAATCCTCCTTTGTCATAAAGAAAACTTGGCATTCGCCAAGTGCTTTCCTTGGTGAATGACATAGTTGCACTTATGTCGATAGGACATTACAATTTCCTATCGACCGAGAAATGCTTATCAAGCTCCGCAACAAAAGCTTTCAACGCTGCTTCTGTTCCCACACCGAAATCGCCGTCCAAAGACTCGTATTCCTTCAAGTCGTTCTTCAGGACTTCTAGCACATGCCGTGCGATGGTCTCCGGAACTTCGTAGATATTGATGACTCGTGAACTGTCTGACCGCACATCCGATCCCCGCTTCTTTTTTTGCTAGTATGAAGCTGAGTGCGAGGTGTTATTCGTCCGGCCATAGGGAAGTCTTTCTCCGTATTTTTTTTCGCTTGACTCTTCCCGGTGACAGACCCGGGTTCCTCGTCCTGCGGCTTATGCGGGTGCCAATATCATCCTGTCCCTCTTGTCTCGGCACCGTTCCCTTCCAGTTCGAAAAGATTCGTGGAAACAGATGATGAAAGTCCAATATGACATAAGCGAGAATTGCAGCTATAACTGCCGGTACATACATACCCGCCGACAACATCAGCCCGATGGCACTGGCGGTCCACATACCGGCAGCGGTGGTCAGCCCTTTCACTTGCGAACCGTTTTTAATGATGGCCCCCGCTCCCAGGAAACCGACCCCGGCAACGACTTGCGCCGCAATTCGACCAGTGTCCTGGAACATCGATCCCAAAGCGGGGAACCCATAAATGGAGGCTAACCCAAACAGGCAAGAACCGAAACAGGTCAAGGTATAGGTACGGAACCCGGCTCCCCTTTGCCTGTTCATGTCTTTAAAATGACGTTCCCGTTCCAGTCCCATAATGGCTCCCGACAAGAAAGCCAGAAAGAGTCGAACCAAAATATCAAACAGAGAGTCGGTAAACAACCAAGACATAGTGCACCCAACCTGCCCTTGCCGTGTAGTTCTTATTGCTCCTGCATGGCCGCCCATTGTTCCTTGGTCAGGAGCACCTCGCGCGGTTTGGAACCTTCAAATGGTCCCACGATTCCCCTGTCCTCCATCTGGTCAATCAGACGAGCAGCCCTCGAATAGCCGACCTTCAAGCGTCGTTGAACCATGGATACAGAGGCCTGTTCCGATTCCACAACCAACTTTACCGCTTCCCAGAATAAGGAATCCAGATCTCCTTCCTCTGAAGAAGACTCCTCCTTGGTTGCGGACAAGTCCAAATGATAAGCGGCAGCCTGCTGTTCTTTGGCGTAAGATACAAGCCGTTCCACTTCCGTATCGGACAGAAACGCACCTTGTATCCGAATTGGTTTGGATTCCCCGACCGGCAAATAGAGCATATCGCCCCTCCCGAGCAGCCTCTCCGCTCCGCCCATGTCAAGGATCGTTCGGGAGTCCATTTGCGAAGATACGGCAAAAGCAATCCGTGACGGGATATTTGCTTTGATTACCCCTGTAATGACATCCACAGATGGGCGCTGGGTGGCAAGAATCAGATGAATCCCGGCCGCGCGAGCCATCTGGGCCAGTCGGCAAATGGCATCTTCCACGTCTCCGGGCGCCACCATCATCAAATCGGCCAACTCATCAATAATTACAACAATAAAGGGCAGCGGCTGCTGGCCTCTTTCTGTCAGTACCGCGTTATATCCCTCCATGTTGCGGGTGCCCTCTTTGGCAAAGAGCTCATAGCGTTGTTCCATCTCCTGCACCACTTTTTTCAAGGCATAGGCAGCCCGTCTGGGATCTGTCACAACCGGCGCCAGCAGGTGAGGGATCCCGTTGTATACGTTTAATTCCACCATCTTGGGATCGATCATGATGAACTTGACCTCACTTGGCTTGGCTTTATATAGAATAGAAGTAATGATGCCGTTGATACACACCGATTTGCCTGAACCTGTGGCTCCTGCAACCAGCAGATGCGGCATTTTGGCCAAATTGCCGACAATTGGCGCGCCGGATATGTCCCTCCCAAGAGCAATTGATAACTTGGAGGGAGCCGTTTGAAACTCGGTTGATTCAATCACTTCCCTTAATGTGACAATGGCCACTTCCCGATTGGGAACTTCAATTCCAACCGCGGCCTTCCCGGGAATAGGAGCCTCAATTCGGATATCCCTGGCAGCCAGAGCCAACGCAAGATCATCTGCCAGATTCACAATTCTTGAAACCTTTACACCAACAGCCGGCTGGATTTCATATCGGGTAACGGTGGGTCCCCTGTGGGCTTCCGTTACCTTGACCTGTACTCCGAAGCTGGCAAGGGTTTCCTGCAGCTTCAACGCGTTGCTTTCCAAATCCTTGCGATCCCCTCCGGATCTTGGGCCGTAAGGCGCTTCCAACAATGACAAAGACGGCAGCTCATATGTATCATCCTGAGTCATGGTCTGCAATACCAGAGGGTCTGTCGATTCATAATCGGGGATTGCCTCTTTCAATGGCTTTACGGCCCCCCGGTCTTTGTATCGAATGGTGATTTGAGCCGGGTTCTTCTCTTTACCGGCAGGTTTGTCCGGAAACGGATGCTTGTTCTCTTCCATTAGCTGGTCCGCAAAATCCATGATCTTGAGCGATGTTTCGGCGTCCTGGCCCATCTCAACGGCAGCCGCAGCATCAGCCGCTTCTGGAGGGGCAGGCCTATACCGGCTCTTGTTTTTCTTTGCGTCTCTATTACTGGAATCCGGGGAGGTCTTCAGCAGATCCCAAGTTTCTTTGACATTCTCTTTCATCTTGCCAAAGCGTCCTGCACCATACTGTAGGACCTTGCCCAATACGGCCACCATTGATCGTCCGAAAATCATAAGCAAAGATATGGCACCAGATATAACCAGGACAAAGAGGGTACCTGCCGTGTCAAACAGCTTGTGCATCAGAGAAAACAGAACGTATCCGATCACCCCGCCGCCTGCAGTCGGCGGGGAGGTAACCGCTCCGGAGATTTTGGCTGAATATAGAGTTTCGATCCGGTTCACTGTCACCCGCCAAAGTTCCGGTTCCTTACCGGAGGGAGGCACTATCCTGGTGTAAAGATCCCAGTGACTCAATGCAAGCAACACCATGATCAACAACAATATACCCTTATGCCGCATCGTCAGACGCAAAGGTTGTCGTTTGACCATAATGTACAAAGCGGCGCCAATCAAATAGATTCCGACCAACCAATACGAATTCCCTGCAAGATACATAAACAACCGCGCTATCGTCCTGCCAACAGGCCCCATAAGGGCCAAAGAGAGACCGGCAACAGCCAGCAGCAGAAGGCCGATAATCTCATACTTGATAACCTGTTTTGTTTGTGAAACCGCATTCTTTTTCTTTTTCCCCATATTTCCCGCTCCATTTTCGGAAACTGCATGCTTTGCATTACCAATGCAAGAGAATTCAGTAATCCTACTGTGCAAAGAAAGAGCACCCATAGGGTGCCTTTCCGTTTTATAGTAATTGTTTCTTCAAGAAACGGATTTTTCCTGCATCAAAGCGCCAATTTAACCGATTCATTACAAAGAAGTTCCTGTTGCGGTTAACGGAACAATGGAGCCAGGTGCCAGATGCGGATTTAAATAATCGTATGGATTGGCCGACAATAAACGAACCACCCTGCCGAATCCCTGTCCGCAGGGTTCCACAAACATCCGGATTCCTTGATATTCGGTTTCGATCCAGTTGCAAGTCATTGAATCAAATCCTTCAAACACTGATTCCAGTGGTATCGCGGCCCAATACAGCATGGTCATCACTGCACAGCTCCCATCGTGATCCGTTGACGGTGTTCCTCAATCAGTTGGTTCAATTTCCTAAGCGCCTCTCCCAAACCGCCAAGTTCATCAATCAGGCCGTATTCAACCGCATCCTTGCCAACCACCGTCGTGCCAATATCCCTTGCCAGTTCACCGGTCGTCAGCATCAGTTCACGGAACTTGGCCTCACTGATCTTGGAGTTTTTTGTTACAAAACGGATGACCCGTTCCTGCATTTTTTCAAGGTATTCAAAAGATTGAGGCACCCCTATCACCAAGCCTGTCAAACGGATCGGGTGAATGGTCATGGTGGCCGTCTCACTGATAAAAGAGTGTCGGGAAGCAACAGCAATCGGAACACCAATCGAATGCCCCCCGCCAAGTACCAATGATACAGTAGGCTTGGACATAGAAGCGATCATCTCGGCAATGGCAAGACCGGCTTCCACATCGCCGCCGACCGTGTTCAGGATGATCAAGACCCCTTCAATCTTGTCATTTTGTTCCGCTGCCACCAGTTGAGGAATGATGTGTTCATATTTGGTGGTTTTGTTTTGCGGAGGCAGCACCAGATGGCCTTCCACTTGACCGATGATGGAAACGCAAAAAATATTGCTTTCATCACTTTGGGCTACACGGGTCTGACCTAAACTTTCGATATTTTCAAGAACGGGGTTGGATTTGGCTTCCTTTGGCGCCTGTGGATTCGGCTGAGCCTCCGGAATGGAACCAGGATTCAGGCCGGGTGCCGAAGGGGCAACCGGAGCGTCCATCTGGGGAAACATCCAATTTTCATTATGCATTTGCGCCTGTCACTCCTTTATACGTTTCGCAAGTAGTATGATTCACCTCACCCGAATAAATGCAAAAAAGCCTGATGTTTCCATCAGACTTCTTTCGGTGGTTTAAACTTCCATTATGATCGGGAGAATCATCGGCCGTCTGCGGGTTTGTTCATACAAATAACGCCCCAATGCGTCCCTTACCCCATTTTTTAAAGAGGACCATTCATTGACATTTTCGGAGACCAATTTGGCAAGTGTCTGCATAACAATCTTGTTGGCCTCTTCCAGAAGTTCTTCCGATTCCCTGACATACACAAAGCCACGAGAAATAATATCAGGCCCTGAGAGAATCGTCCCGTCCTGTTTGGACAATGTGACAACCACAACCAGGATTCCATCCTGGGAAAGGAGTTTGCGATCCCGCAACACAATGTTGCCCACATCCCCGACACCCAAACCGTCTATCAGCACGTTTCCAGCCGTGTATTTGGGCCCAAGGCGTCCTTTGCCGCCCTGAAACTCAATGGAATCACCAATATCAACGATAAAGATGTTCTCCGGGTCTACGCCGGTAGCGATAGCCAATTCGGAATGCCGTTTCAACATGCGGTATTCTCCATGAACTGGTACAAAGTACTTGGGTCGAACCAAACTCAACATCAGCTTCAATTCTTCCTGGCTGGCATGCCCGGAAACGTGAACGCCGGAAACGGACTGGTAAATCACGTTGGCTCCGATTCGGAACAACTGGTCAATTGTACGAGATATATACTTTTCGTTGCCGGGAATTGGCGAAGAAGCAATGATGACGGTATCCCCCGGCATCACTTCCACCTTGCGATGGGTAGCCCGTGCCATGCGTGTTAACGCAGACATCGGTTCTCCCTGGCTGCCGGTGGACAGAATGGCAATTCTATTTGCCGGCAGTTTATTAATTTCGTCCAACTCCACCAAGGTTCCCGGATTAATGCGAATATACCCAAGTTCATGGGCCACGGTGATATTATTAACCATACTTCGACCGACAATTGCCAGATTACGGCCATACTTCTCTGCTGCAGCAATGATCTGTTGAATTCTGTGCAGGTTTGAAGAGAACGTGGCAATAATTACTCTTCCTTCAGCTGTGGCAAAACAATCGTTAATCGTTTGTCCCACTACCCGCTCTGACATGGTATAACCGGGGCGTTCTGCATTGGTGCTGTCAGAAAGCAAGGCCAGGACACCTTTTTCTCCCAATTGGGCCAATTTGAAAAAGTCGGCCTTCTGACCGTCAACAGGCGTAAAGTCAAACTTGAAGTCACCGGTATGAACAACGACACCTTCGGGGGTGTCTATAGCGAAACCGACCGTGTCCGGAATACTATGGTTGTTCTGAAATACGCTGACGGTAAATTCACCGGATTTGATGACGCTCTGGTTGGTTATCGGATTTAATTTGGCCGTTTCCAGCAACCCGTGTTCCCGCAGCTTTCCTTCAACCAGCCCCAATGTCAATCTGGTTCCGAAGACGGGAACATTCAGGCTCTTTAACAGATACGGCAGTCCACCGATATGATCCTCATGCCCGTGCGTCAAAAAAACTCCACGTACCTTGGATTTGTTCTCAATCAGATACGTGATGTCGGGAATAACAATGTCAATTCCCAGCATTTCTTCCTCGGGAAACTTTAATCCGGCGTCAATTACAATGATGTCGTTCCCGTAGGTGTAAACAGTCATATTCTTGCCGATCTCACCGACTCCGCCCAACGGAATGATCGACAATTTGTTTTGTGTCTTGCTCAAAACTACACCTCCATAAAAATACTGCTTCGTACAATTCGAATTACTTGCCCCAGTTCGTGTTCAATTAACCCGCACCAGTCACTTGCCATCATTATACATGAACCGAACATGCCGACACAAGGTTGCCGTCGCTAATAGTATGTACAAGAAAAAAAGAGCCTTTACAGGCTCCGGCAGAATGGTATTTAGAGGGAATCGTGCCAATCGCTGAGCAGAGTACGCAACGATTGAACCGTTTTCTCATCAGCCTCCACCAACGGCAAGCGCACACCACCGGCAGGAACTCCAATCAGGGACAACGCTGCTTTCACCGGCGCCGGGCTTGGCATCTGGAACAATCCTTCGAAGATCGGAAGCAGCTTGTTGTGCAGCAGGGTGGCTTTTGCCAATTGCCCTTCGACAAAGGAATCAATCAGTTCTTTTATTTGCAGTCCCACCACATGAGAAGCTACGGAAACAACCCCATATCCCCCCAATGCCAAAAATGGCAACAAGGTTCTGTCGTTCCCCGCATAAACCGTCAAGTTGGCAGGAGCGTTTGCCAAGAGGTTCAGAACTTGCCCAAAGTCCTCCGACGCCTCTTTTGTGGCGACTATGTTCGGGATCTCTGCCAGCTGCAATTGTGTTTGCACATTGATATTGCTGGAAGTACGTGTGGGAACATTGTAGATCATGTTCGGCAATGGAGTGGCTTCCGCAATTGCTTTAAAATGCCGGTATAATCCTTCCTGGGAAGGCCGATTGTAATAAGGAGCCACTACCAGCAACCCGTCAACCCCGCATTGTTCCGCTTCTTTGGAAAAGTTGACGGAAGCGGCGGTATTATTGGAACCTGTTCCGGCTATTACCTTCGCCCTGCCGTCTGCCAGTTCCACCACTTTTTTGAACAGGGCAAGTTTTTCCTCATGGGACAGCGTTGGCGATTCCCCTGTTGTACCGGATACCACAATCGATTCGGTACCGGTCCGCAACAAATGTTCAACCACTTTCTCCAGCCGTCCGTAATCAATTCTCAAATTGTCGTCAAATGGCGTCACCATCGCGGTGACAATTCTCCCAAAATGCAAAGGATCCACCACCTAAATCAAATGCTGTAGTCAACTCAAGCATGAAGTTTGAACTTTCTGTGCAGGGCCCGGACTGCTTTGACCATGTCTTCCTCCCGGACCAAACACCAGATTGTGGTATGAGAATCCGCCGATTGCAGAACTTCAATGCCTTCGGCAGTCAATGCTTCCAAAATGGTTGCCATGACCCCAGGTACACCTGCAATTCCTGCACCTACGGCCGATACTTTCGCACAGTTTGAAAGGACTTCCGGTTGGAACCCTAAATCCAGCAGAACCCCAACTGCCTTCTCTACATCCTCATTGCTGACCGTAAAGGCAACACCCGTAGGTGTAACGGAAATAAAATCAACCGAAATCTGGTTGTCCGCCATCGCCTTGAACACTTTTAACTGATTGCCTCCCGTTGGAGCACAATCCACTTTCAATTGGGTAATATTTGCAGTTTGCGTAATGCCTGTCAAAACCTGATCCTTGAAGGAACGGGGTTCCATCCTGTCATTTTCTGCCTGGCTGATGATCAGGGTACCCGGATCTTTTGACATGGTGGATCTTACTCTTACGGGAATGTTTTTTTGCATTGCGATTTCCACAGAACGAGGGTGAATCACTTTGGCTCCGGAATAGGCCAGGTTGCAGATTTCCGCATAGGTTACGGTTCGCAATTTTTTTGCATCGTCAACAATACGGGGATCGGCAGTCATGATTCCATCCACGTCCGTGAAGATGTCAACCACTTCCGCATTAAGGGCTACCCCCAATGCGGTTGCTGTTGTATCGCTTCCGCCGCGGCCCAGGGTCGTAATGTCCCCATTCCCTGCTGCTCCTTGAAATCCCGCAACGATAACCACTTTTCCCTCTTCCAGTTCCTTGAGAATTCGATCTGGAGTAACAGTTATGATTTGAGCGTTGGAATGGTCGTCGTTTGTTAGAATTCCTGCCTGGGCACCGGTTAATACACAATTGTCATAGCCCTTTTCTGTCAACAGGGAGGAAAAAACTACGGCTGAAATAATTTCACCACAGGACATTAATAAATCTTTCTCACGTTTTGCGCAATGTTCCGCAGAGTCAAGCAATCCCAGCAGAGTGTCAGTCGCGTAAGGATCCCCTTTTCGCCCCATCGCCGAAACAACAACGACTACATGATAACCATCTTTTACGGCATCTTTTATATGTTCAATGGCGAGCAGCCGTTTATCTTGGGTTGCTACCGAAGTCCCGCCAAATTTCTGAACGATGATGCGCATTGGCACACCTCTTCTATTTGGATTTCACCATGTGTTCCGCAATTTGGACCGCGTTCAATGCAGCGCCTTTCAGAACGTTGTCGGAAACAATCCACATGTTCAATCCCCGCGGATGGAACAGGTCTCTCCGAATCCTACCCACATAAGTATCGTACTGACCGGCCGCATCAATTGCCATGGGATATGTCTGTTCTGCCGGGTTGTCTATCACTTTCACACCGGATGCAGACTCAAGCAGTGAACGAACCTCGGTAAGGTCGAACGGTTTCCGGGTTTCCACGTATACCGACTCGGAATGCCCGTAAAAGACAGGGATCCGCACGCAAGTCGATGTAATCTGAATTGAATCGTCCCCGAAGATTTTGCGGGTTTCGTTTACCATTTTCATCTCTTCGCGGGTAAAGCCGTTCTCTTCAAACACGTCAATTTGCGGAATGGCGTTGAACGCAATTTGATAATGTTTTTTGAGAGATTTTACCGGAAGCACCTTTGGCTCAGCCGGTTGTCCATCCAATATGGCACGGGTTTGCTCACTCAATTCATCAATCGCCGCCTGACCTGAGCCAGACACGGCCTGGTAGGTGGAAACAATGATCCTCTCAATGCCATAAGCGTCATGAATTGGCTTTAATGCAACCACCATCTGAATTGTGGAGCAGTTCGGGTTTGCAATGATCCCGCTATGCTGGGAAATCATATGGGCGTTTACTTCCGGCACCACGAGAGGAACTTCCGGAAGCATACGGAAAGCACTTGTGTTGTCTATAACCACTGCGCCCCGTTCCACTGCGGCAGGCGCCAGCTTCTCGGAAACGGAACCGCCAGCGGAAAAGAGAGCAAAGTCGATTCCCGCAAATGCTTCCGGGACAGCTTCTTGTACTGTGTAAGTTTTTCCTTTGAAGGTTACTTGATGGCCAACCGATCTTGCAGACGCCAGAGGCCGCAACTCCCCAACCGGAAAGTCACGCTTTTCGAGAGTCTCCAACATCTTTTGTCCAACCGCACCTGTAACGCCGACAACTGCGACATTGTAAAGCTTTTTCCTCTCCATTTGCAGCAACTCCTTAAACCCACATGCAGCCGTGGCGCCCGGAAACTGTATGGGCTGTCACCTCGACCTCATGTTTAATATTTGTATCGCTCGATCAGAACCGGTTGCAATTGTTTCTTCTCCAACGCGGCTTCCAGCGTATCATAAACCAGATCCATCCTGGCCACAAGGGAGTTCATTTTTTTGTAAGGGTCATCTTGACCAAATGGTACCATAAAAATATTCTTGGCGGACATTAATTTTGCAATGTTTGACATATTTAGTCCAAGGCCGTCGTTCGTAGAAATGGCCAGCACCACCGGCCGGTCATTACGCATCGTGGCTTTGGCCGCCATCAGAACCGGAGAATCGGTCATCGCGTTCGCCAGTCTGGAGATGGTGTTGCCCGTACAGGGAGCAATCAGTAAAGCGTCCAGTTTCTTGCTCGGGCCAAGTGGTTCCGCTTCCACAATCGTTGTGATTGGTTTCTGTCGGGTCAGCTGTTCGATTTCCTCCACCCAAGCGTCCGCCTCAGCGAAACGGGTGTTGGTGGATTGAACGGTATAAGACAGAATCGGAACTACTGTGACGCCCAGCTCAACAAGCTTTTTCAAAACTGGCCGGATTTCGTCGTAGGTGCAATGGGAACCCGTAATTGCAAATCCGATTGTCTTGCCCTTAAGTTCCATGATTTACCTCCAGGATTATGCGTGATCCAAAACAAGGCGGCAAATCGTCTTCGCGATGATCTGTCCGGCTGTCTTGGGTGCAACGATTCCTGGCAAACTGGGGGCAAGCAGCGCTTTGATGCCTCTTTTTTCCGCAAACCGAAAATCGGTGCCGCCCGGACTGGATGCAATATCAATGATTACACAGGATTTCTTCATGCGAGACAAAACTTCCGAGGTGAGGATTTGGGCAGGTACGGTGTTGAAAACGATATCGGTTTGTTGTAATTCATAACTGATTTGGGACAAGGGAAATGCTTGAAATCCCATCTCCACAATTCTGGCAAGGTCTGATTCTTTTCGAGCACCGACTTTCACTTTGGCCCCAATTCCAGCACACATCCGCGCCAATGTAATCCCGCACCGCCCGAATCCCAAAACAGCAATTTCAGACCCGTGTATGGTAAAATCGGTGTTCTCCATGGCCATCTGAATAGCTCCTTCCGCGGAAGGAATGGAATTCAGAATGGCAACTTCATCAAGCTCCATCAATTTCACCAATTTCAGTCCGTGTCGTCGGCATGTCTCATTCAGGACCGTTCGGGCAATCCCGGTAAAAATCTTGCATCTCTTGGACAGGTTTGCAAAATGGTCATCCGAAAGCGTGATGGGCCTTGCCGAATATTTGGAAACGATTGTCCAATCATCACCCATTCCGGTGACCGGCAGGATTAACGCATCCAAATCCCGCAGAATGTCGGGTGTCAAGTTGGTCTTTACCGCATCGGCCATATTGATTTCCAAATCTTCAAACCCGATCAGGTACACGCTGGCGTCCAGGTCAAGAGCATGGGAAATCACCTCGACCATGCGGGCATCCCCACCCAGAACCGCCATCTTAATACCTGTTAACATCGGTCAGTTACCCCTTTCAAATCATTGTACGCGAAACATGTCAAATTTCAAGGAAAATCTGTGGCACAAAGCGCAGCCTGCCGCTTGCCGGTTCGCTGCACGTGCTCCATAGTATGCATGAGCCCAGAAGTCTGCTACATTTTAATGTCTTTCTTGTCTGTCAACTTTTGACTGCATTCGAGTCTATCAAAATCATGTCAGTCCCAATCTTTTGAACGGCATCCCAGGAAACCGTTTGTTCTTCGTTCTTCCTGCCAAAGGAAAACAAGCCTGAGTTCCCGGGCAGGACCAGGTAGCCGATTTTTCCCGTTTCCGTGTCAATCCACAAATCCGCATGTCCCAATGTCCCGATTTTTTCGCCGTTATGAACGTCTACCAGCATACGACCTACCAGTTCGCTCAATCTCATGACCGACTCCTCCGGCAATCTGCCAATTAGAATGATTCGTTATGTTTGTATGCTTGACGGAAATCAAAAAGTCCAAAAAACAAAACAGCCGCCCCTTTAGACGTCTGTCTCACGGGCAGCTGTTCTTCTGTTATTTGCCTGTAGATCCGAAGCCACCGGATCCCCGTTCTGTTTTCTCCAATTCGTCAACAACCTGCCAATTCGCTTGCAGTACGGGAGTAATCAACAATTGGCCAATTCGTTCCCCTTGGTTGACTGTATACTCCTGGTCGGACTGATTTAGGAGAACACAGATGATTTCACCGGTGTAATCACTGTCAATGACACCCACCGAGTTGGCCATAGTAATGCCATGTCTGGTCGCCAGCCCACTTCGCGGATAAACAAGTGCCACATAATCGCAAGAAGGCAACTGGATGGCAATTCCTGTCGGCACCCTTGCCCTCCCGCCGGGAGGAATGACAATCGGCTCCTCGATACAGGCGGACAAATCCATGCCAGCTGAGCCAGGTGTGGCATAAAAAGGCAGCGGGATGGTATCGCCTATCAGGGGAGACATTTTCTTAATCCTTACTTGCAACCGTTCCTTCATTTCCAGTCACCAGCCACTATTTCATCAATTCATGGGATATTCCAGTTCTTCAAAGGGGCCTATGGCTGCCAGAGCCATGGGCCCGCCGCATACTTTTGCCGCCACTTCACGAACTTGCTCCAGGGTTACTTCGTTAATCCTGCGGACTGTCTCGTCCATGGTAACCTGGCGGCCCAGCAGCAGTTCGTTTTTCCCCAAACGGCTCATTCTGGAGCTTGTGCTTTCAAGAGACAACATGAGTGATCCTTTGACTTGATCTTTCGCTTTTTTCAGTTCTTCAGCCGTAACGCCCTTATCAGCCAAATCTGATAATATCTGACCAAGCAAACAGATGGCATCCTGGGCTTGTTCGGGAGAAGTCCCCGTATATACGCCAAAAGTTCCGCCATCCCTGTAAGAGGAATAAAAACTGTACACGGAGTAGGCCATTCCCCTTTCCTCCCTGATTTCCTGGAACAAACGGGAACTGGAACTGCCGCCCACAATGTTGTTCAGAAGGATAAGGGGGTAGATTGACGGATCATCAAAAGCAAACCCTGAACCAGCCAGACAAATATGCGCCTGCTCCGTTGATTTCTTCCGAATCTGTTTGTTGGCATGAAACACCGGCGGGACCTGCTGGATAACAGGACGGCTTCCTGAAAGTCCCGCAAAAAAGTGTTCGGCCGCCTTGTGAGCATCGTCTGCTTTCACATTGCCGGCAATGGCCAATACCATATTGTCCGGTCTATAATGCAGCTTGAGATAATCGACCATATCTTCGCGAGTAAAAGACAGCAGGTTGGATTCCGATCCCAGAATCGTGTACCCCAGCGTATGATTTGGAAAAATGGTGGATGCCAGCAAGTCATGAACCTGATCATCCGGAGTATCCTCATACATTTTAATTTCTTCGATAATAACTTTCCGCTCTTTAGCCAATTCATCAGACGACAGCTTTGAATTGATGAGCATGTCAGCCAATGTTTCCAATGCAAGATTGAAATGTTCGTCCAATACTTTTGCGTAATAACAGGTGTATTCTTTGGAAGTAAAGGCGTTGACCTGTCCGCCGATCCCGTCAAACAACTCCGCAATCTGCCGGGCAGACAGTTTGTCGGTGCCTTTAAACATCATATGTTCGATAAAATGGGACATGCCGTTGGTTCGCTCGCTTTCGTCGCGAGATCCGGTGTTGATCCAAACGCCAAGCGATACGGAACGTACCGACGGAATCTCCTCAATTACAAGCCGCATTCCGTTTGAAAGTCTCCCCTGATAGAACAATGCCATCCTCCTCTTAACCAATACCTCTCATACACTATAGCAAACGCAACAGGTTCCTACAATGCAATTATTCAACCTCCCTTATTGGCGACAGCAATTCGCTCACCGTAACCAATTTAAACTGTTTTTTCTTCAGTTCTGGTATCATGATACGCAGTGCGTCCAACGTAGGTTCTGTGGGGTGCATCAAAACCATGGCGCCATTTCGAGCTTTGGGCAGAATACGATTGATGATCGATTCCTTCGGAGGCTTGTGCCAGTCCACCGTGTCCAATGTCCAAAGAACGGTTCCCATTCCTTGTTCCCTGGCCAGCCGGACAGTCATCTCATTGTAGGAGCCCGACGGCGGCGCAAACCACTTGCTGTCTACCGCCAATTCCGTGCGAATCAATTCCTGGGTCTTGACGATTTGTTGCTTTTGCTGGTCAGGAGACAATGCCGCCATATTCGGGTGTGAATACGCGTGATTTCCGATCTCATGACCTTCAGCGACAATCCTCTTGGCCACCTCTTGGTTTTTGGCAAGCCAGGAACCGTCCAGAAAAAATGTTGCCTTTACCTTATTGGCTTTCAGAACTTGAAGAATTCCGTCCAAATGCTCAGTTCCCCATGCCACGTTAATCATCAACGCCATCTGATTCTTTTCCGGATTCCCCTGATACACAGGCAGGTTGGGGTAATCAGTCATCTTCACCTTCGGTTCGATTTGCTTGTACACATAGCGAACGGGCACCTCTTCGCCGTGTTCCATGAATCTTGCCCAGGTGGTTTCAATATCCAGTTCAATCCCGTTCAGTTCCGGTATCACATTGGGTTTCCCCGCTTTGCTGACGACTGCGTCCACCGGCCGCTTGAAGTGTTTGGCCGCTTCTTTTTGCAGGTCTTCGCGGGTAAGTTTTCTTCCGATTTGCACATCTGTTTTTTCCATCTGTCCTGTAAGCAATGATCCGCTTACACCCCCGGCCAGCAAAATGCAAAGTACACTCGCCAACCAACGCATCGCCTTACCCCCCTTGTAAGAATTCGGTTTTATTTTGTACAAAAAAAAAAGAAAAGAGCCAGTCGACTGACTCTTTTCCAATTTATACTTGATTTTCGTTTCGTCGACGGGGAGGACGATCTCCGCGATCTCCACGGTTCGGTCGGTTATCCCGCTCTCTGCGGGGCGCGGATGTCGGATCTTCCGCAGGTTCACCGCGCAGTTCACGAAGGGCAGCTTTGCGCGACAGATTGACTCTTCCTTGCGGATCGATTTCTGTAACCTTAACCAGGATTTCATCCCCGACTTTTACAACATCTTCTGTTTTCTCCACCCGTTCTTCTGCCAAATGAGAAATGTGAACGAGCCCTTCTTTGCCGGGGAGAACCTCCACAAACGCTCCGTATTTCTCAACTCGGGTTACACGCCCGTTATAAATCCTGCCCACTTCTACTTCCGCCACGATTCCTTCAATAATGGAACGGGCTTTCTCACCGGCTTCCAGGTCGCTGGTGGCTATGAAGATGCGTCCGTCTTGTTCGATGTCGATTTTGACCCCGGTCTCTTCAATGATCTTGTTGATCACGCGGCCGCCTGGTCCAATGACTTCACGGATCTTGTCAGGGTTGATTCGCATGGTGATAATGCGAGGAGCATATTTGGACAGTTCTGCACGGGGCTTGTCAATCGCTTCCAACATCTTGCCCAAAATGTGCATGCGTCCTCTGTGGGCCTGTTCCAGAGCCTGTTTCAGAATATCACGAGTAAGCCCTTTAATCTTGATGTCCATCTGCAGAGCGGTGACCCCATTGGCGGTTCCAGCCACCTTAAAGTCCATATCTCCCAGATGATCTTCCATTCCTTGAATGTCAGTCAATACGGCATATTGGTCGCCTTCCGCCACAAGGCCCATTGCCACACCCGCCACAGGAGCTTTGATCGGCACCCCCGCGTCCATCATGGCAAGACAAGAAGCGCAGATGCTTGCCTGCGAGGTCGAACCATTGGATTCCAGCACTTCCGATACCAGACGAATCGTGTAAGGAAACTCCTCTTCGGTTGGAATGACGACTTCAAGTGCCCTTTCCCCCAACGCTCCATGCCCGATTTCGCGCCGTCCCGGAGGGCGCAGCGGCCGGGCTTCCCCTACGGAAAACGGCGGGAAATTGTAGTGATGCATGAATCGTTTCGACTCTTCCAGATCCAAACCGTCGAGAATCTGAACATCGCCCAGAGCGCCCAGAGTACAGATGGACAAAGCCTGGGTTTGCCCCCGGGTAAACAAACCTGAACCGTGTGTTCGGGGCAGTACGGAGACTTCGCTGGTAATCGGGCGGACTTCATCCAGCGCTCTTCCATCGGGACGAACTCCCTCAAATATTATGGCTCTGCGAACTTCCTCTTTCACAATGTTGTACAGTACTTCCTTAATGTCAGCAATTTGTTCGTTTGTCAACTCCGGATTCTGTTCCTGCATATAGGCCAAGACTTCTTCCTTGACCGCAGTAATTGCTTCTTCCCTTGCATGTTTTTCCGGAGTCCGGATGGCCAGTTTCAACTTCTCTGTCGCATACTCCCGCACTTGACGATCGATGGTTTCATCCACACTGTGAAGCACTACTTCCATCTTTGGCAGGCCAACAGCCTGTTGAATTTCCTCCTGAAAAGCGACCAATCGTTTGATTTCTTCGTGTCCGAACATAATCGCTTCCAACATTACATCCTCCGGCACTTCATTCGCTCCGGCTTCCACCATCACGATGGCATCCTTTGTACCGGCAACCGTAAGGTGCATATCGCTTCTTTCAGCCTGTTCAACTGTCGGATTGATCACAAACTGTCCATCCACCCGTCCGACAATGACCCCCGCGATGGGACCCTCAAAAGGTACGTCCGATATCGACAATGCCACGGAGGTTCCAATCATCCCGGCAATTTCCGGAACGCAGTCCTGATCCACAGACATTACGATATCCACAATTTGAACGTCATTGCGAAATCCTTCGGGAAACAACGGACGAATCGGGCGATCGATCAAACGGCTGGCCAGAATCGCCTTCTCGCTTGGTCGGCCTTCCCGCTTGATAAAGCCCCCCGGTATCTTGCCAACAGAATAGAGCCGCTCTTCATAGTTAACCGTCAGCGGAAAGAAATCAAGGTCCTTCGGCTCTTTGGAAGCGGTGACAGTAGCCAGAACCGCTGTATCTCCATACCGGACCATAACAGCCGCATTGGCCTGTTTCGCGAACTTGCCCGTCTCAATGCTTAACTTTCTTCCTGCAAGTTCGGTTTCAAAAACTCGATGTGGAATTCCTTGTTGCATTTAGGCAATAAGCCTCCCTTCGAACAACTGTACCAACAACAAACAGATTATGTACATAAACATAGTAGATTTCGGCATATGGTCAGTATTTCCTTCTTTTTGCAACAAAAAACAAGAAGCGGGAGGAGTTCCCGCTTCCTGGTTATTTGCGCAAGCCCAACTTTTCTACAACCGCACGGTAACGGTTGACGTCCTTCTTGCGGAGATAGTTCAACAAGTTACGGCGATGCCCGACCATCTTGAGAAGCCCACGACGGGAGTGGTGATCCTTCTTGTGGACGCGCAAGTGATCGTTGAGGTAGTTGATTTTGTTTGTCAAAATCGCAATTTGCACTTCAGGAGACCCTGTATCGCTTGCATGGACTTTGAACTCGTCAATCAGGGCTTGTTTTTGTTCTGCCGACAACGACATGCTGCGTCACCTCCTTTGCTTTATGGTATCCCCCCAGCCCAGAATTCGTCGAGGTACTCGAAATCCGCGCTAAGGTTCATTTCCCGATGACTGTAATGACCAGTCTGCCTTGGGCAATGTCCTTTGCCACAATGTCAAACGTTCGTCCTGACAGTGACATGAATCCTCGAAAGCGCGTTGCAATCGGGACGCTGCCGGGGATCTGGTTGGCGGCCCGGATAATGTCTTCCACCCGAATCCCGCGTTGTCGCTCCTCATGCAGCCTTTGTCTGGCATGAACAGTGACAATAACCTTCATCGTCAATTAAAAGGTTCGACAGAACCTTCAAATTCACTGTCCGCTTCCACAAAAAGCGAGAACAGAGCGTCTTGAAAAGCTGCAAGGTACGGGTCGGTTATGCCGCTTTTGCGGTACAACTTGACCATTTCCCGGTTCAATCGCTGAAATTCTTCACTTTTGCAGATGCGGGCAACTTCCCGGCACAACTGAAAAAGACGGGCGTCACGCGAGTCAACGGAAGGGTATTTCACGGCACATGCCCCCTCACAGCCAGATTGTGCTGTCAAGATTGGCTTCCGTTCAATACCACGTTGTAGTATAGCACAGATCCTGACGGGAGTAAACAGACAGCACTTGGTTGCTTCAGTCTATGCCCCGATTCTTTGTCCTATGATATATCGTATTATTCGTGCCACGTTGCAAGCACCGGGTCACGCTGCGCGGGGTCCGGAAAACTACCTGAGTCGTCGCTTCGCCTCGGCTATATCGGCCCCAATTTGGTCGATAAGCTCCCGGGCGGAATTGAATTTTTTCTCGGCGCGGAGAAAGTCTATGAATTCAACACTGATCTGGCGGTGATAAATGTCGCCGGAAAAGTCAAACAGATGCGCTTCCAGTGTGACCTGATTTTCCGTGTCATGAAAAGTGGGCTTATATCCAACATTCATCAAGCCGTTGTATATGTTTTCCGATCCTGACAGGTAACCTTTGATCAAATAGACACCCGTTCGCGGAAGCACAAATTTGTGCGAAGGAGCAATGTTGGCCGTTGGGAATCCCAGATGTTTGCCACGCCCCTCGCCACGAACAATCTCCCCGACGATCTCATAGGGTTTGCCAAGCAGTTCGGCAGCCAGCTTCACCTCTCCCAAGAGGAGTTTTTCCCGGATGAAAGAAGACGAAATTTTTTCCCCGTAAAGATTGACTGCCGGAACAATGTGCACAGTTTTGCCTGCCTGTTCAACCAACCCCTTTAACACCGATGCATCTGCCCGTCCTCCAGCGCCAAACCGGTAGTCAAATCCTACCACCACCGCCGCCGCATTCAACCTCCAGAGATAATCTTCCACAAACCCGCCGGATGAAACGGCAGCAAACCGCTTGTCAAAATGGATCACATAACAAATGTCAACGTTCAATTCTTTCAACAATTTGAGCTTTATCGGCAGGGGAGTCAGCTGTTGGTCATAGTTGGAGCCTACCCCCAAAACTTGACGGGGATGCGGGTCAAAGGTCATCACAGCCAGTTTAACGCCCTTATGGTTGGCAATTGTTCTGGCTTCCTCGACAATCTGCCTGTGCCCTTTGTGCACTCCGTCAAAATTCCCCAGCGCCATCACACTAGGCTCATATGTTTGGTTCCCCGGTAATCCGGCAATCCGAACTGTCTTCACAGTTCCAGCCTCCCCTGCTGCTTAAACACTTTCTCCGGCTTGGTACGAATGGTTTGTCCGTCCGTTTCCACAACCCGATATATCGCCAGAAGTTTTCCTTCACGGGTTTGGATCCGCAACAGGCTTCCCGTCACCAAAGGCAAGTCTTTCGCCGGAAAATGCATTTCCATTCCGTTGATCACTCGTCTCTCCAGTTTATCGCTAATTGCTTGCACCGGAAGGTACTCCACTGCGGCAGATAGCGGCAACAATAAGTTCTCTACCGTTGCTTCCGTTTGCGCCTGTTCGATTTCCTCCAAAGTATGAGCCATTTCCAGCGAAAAGGGGCCTGATTTTGTCCGGGTAAGTGCTGACATATGGGCCGGAACTCCAAGTGCCTGTCCCAAGTCATGACAAAGTGTCCGGACATAGGTTCCCTTCGAACATTCGACCAGAAATCGAACGCTTGGCAATTTCCGTTGCAGGTTCATTTCAAGCACCTGCAGCGAATATATGGTTACTTTCCGGGGAGGCAAGGACACAGACTCCCCTTTTCTGGCAAGGTCGTAAGCCCGTTTCCCGCCAATTTTTACAGCGGAGAAAGCGGGAGGCACCTGTTCAATTTCACCGACAAAACGGGCGATCCCCTTGACAATCTGTTCTTCCGTCAAGTTGACCTGTTCGACCTTTTCCAACACTTCCCCTGATGCATCCTGAGTGTCAGTGGAGAAGCCGAATGTCACTTCCCCGATATAGGTCTTGTTCTGGTCAAGCATATACTCCGCAACTCTGGTGGCATGCCCGATACAAATCGGAAGGACACCGTCAACATCGGGGTCAAGGGTACCGGTATGTCCCACTTTCCTGACACCCAGTATTCTTTTGATTCTGCCGACCACCTGTTGCGAGGTCATCCCTCTGGGCTTATGTATTACGAGGATTCCATTCATGATGGTAACGACTCTCTCACTTTCAAAAGGACCTCCGCTACCGCTTTGTCTACCGGTCCGGCCAAGGTGCATCCTGCAGCGCGGGCATGTCCTCCGCCCCCCAGAGATAGTGCGATTTCGCCAACATCCACATGATATTTTGAACGAAGACTTGCTTTTACAGTACCGTCCGCTTTTTCACGGAAAAGAATCCCCACTTCCACCCCTTGCACATTACGGGCATAGCTGACCAGCCCTTCTGCGTCTTCATCACCGGCGCCCAGCCGGTCCAACAAATCCCTCTCCACAACCATCCAGGCGACTTTGCCCAATTCGTCTTTCTGCAAGGACTTCAGGCCCTCCCTTATCAGTTGCAGTTGGGACCAGGTCAAGGTTTCCAGCACACGGTCGGCCACATCATAGGGAGATACTCCATTTCTTAACAGTTCAGCCGCAATAGTGTGCACTTCCACAGTTGTATTGCCGTACCGGAATCCGCCTGTATCGGTCAAAATGCCTGTATATAAACATACCGACATATCCCTGCCGATCTCAGTTCCCATGAAAGATGCCAGATTGAATACGATCTGGGATGTGGCAGCAGCCTCCAAATCAACCAGATTGGCCCTACCAAAACAATCGTTGGTCTTATGATGGTCAATATTCAGAATGTCAGCCTGCGGTTCGAGGAACTCGGCACAACGTCCGAATCGCTTGATATCTCCACAGTCCAGCGCCACAATCTTGGAGAATCTCCGGGAAATCTGAGATGCCAGTTGAATACGGTCGGACATTGGCAAAAAACGAAATTTGGCGGGTATCGGTTCCTCAACTGCAATTGCATACCGTTTTCCCAGGGCTTGCAACAAATGGGCAAATCCCAGAGTGGAACCCAGCGCATCTCCGTCCGGCTGTACATGTGTAATCAGCAAGAAGTCATCGTTTTGCAGGATAAAATCGGATGCTTCCTGCAACATTTGCCGTCTGTCCATTGCTACTCCTTCCTTTCGGAGTTTATGTCGCGCAAAACTTGCTGGATCTTGCTGCTGTACTCTAGCGAGGTATCCAATTCAAATATCAGTTCCGGCGTTAAACGCAATCGAATCCTGCGGCCCACCTCACTGCGGATAAATCCGGTTGCCTTCCGCAAGGCATTCAGCGATTCTGCCTTTTGATCCTGAGAGCCCAAGACAGATACATAGACTTTGGCAATCTGGAGATCCCCGGACACTTCCACATCTGTAACTGTAAGAAAGCCGATTCGGGGATCTTTCAACTCATTTTGAATGATATTGGAAATTTCTTTCTTCAGCTGTTCGCCCACGCGACTGACCCTGATTTTGCCCATGCATAACCCTCCTTGTAATGTGCCGGGACTTTGCACATGGAATGGAAGAACCCGGCATGTCAACAAATCGACGAAACCGGGTATTCTATACAAAATTTACTGCACTTTTACGGCTTCCATCACAAACGCTTCGATGACGTCGCCTTCCTTGATATCGTTGAAGTTTTCAACGGTCAAACCGCATTCGTACCCGCTGGCAACTTCGCGCACATCATCTTTGAACCGTTTCAGGGAATCAAGTTTCCCTTCAAAGATTACGATGCCGTCCCGAAGCACGCGAACTTGGGAATTCCGGGTAATCTTGCCGTCTGTTACGTAGCAGCCTGCAATGGTGCCAACCTTGGAGACTTTAAACGTTTGGCGAACCTCCACCCGGCCTTGGATGACTTCCTTGAATTCAGGGTCGAGCATCCCTTTCATGGCGGATTCCAGTTCTTCAATTGCTTCGTAGATGACCCTGTACAACCGGATGTCCACTTTCTCGGACTCTGCCATACGAGCCGCGTTTGGCTCCGGTCGGACGTTAAATCCGATGACGATGGCGTTTGATGCGGTTGCCAGCAAGATGTCAGATTCCGTAACCGCACCGACACCCTTATGAATGACGCGAACACGTACTCCGGCCACATCGATTTTTTCCAGTGAACCGGTCAGCGCTTCAACGGAACCCTGCACGTCCGCCTTGATAATCACGTTCAGTTCTTTAACTTCACCCTCCTGAATCTGCTTATACAGATCCTCAAGGGTAACTCGACTTTGGGCGCCAAGCTGCTCCTGGCGTTCTTTGGCGATCCGTTTCTCTGCCAATGCTCTGGCTTTGCGTTCGTCATCATAAACCACGAACAGGTCACCGGCGCTTGGTACGTCATTCAGTCCCAGAATTTCAACCGGTCCGGAGGGGCCTGCTTCTTTCACCCGGCGTCCGCGGTCATTGACCATCGCCCGTACCTTGCCGAAGGTCTTGCCGGCAACAACAACGTCCCCGACTTTCAAGGTACCGTTCTGAACCAGAACGGTAGCCACCGGTCCACGGCCTTTGTCCAGCTCCGCTTCAATCACCGTTCCACGCGGACGGGCTGAAGGATCCGCTTTTAACTCAGCCATCTCAGCCACAAGCAGAATCATCTCCAGCAAGTGCTCAAGGCCTTCTTTCTTCTTGGCGGAAATTGGCACAAAGATTGTGTCGCCGCCCCATTCCTCGGCTACCAGGCCATGTTCGGTCAATTCCTGGCGAACCCTATCCGGGTTGGCATCCGGTTTGTCCATTTTGTTAACAGCAACAATGATCGGAACATTAGCCGCTTTTGCATGGTTGATCGCTTCCACAGTTTGTGGCATAACACCGTCATCAGCAGCTACCACCAGAATCGTAATATCTGTAACCTGAGCGCCGCGGGCACGCATTGTCGTAAATGCAGCGTGTCCGGGTGTGTCAAGGAAGGTGATTTTCTTACCGTTGATCTCCACTTGATAGGCACCGATATGCTGGGTGATGCCGCCTGCTTCCTGCGCCGTAACATTGGTTTCGCGAATAGCGTCAAGCAATGTGGTTTTACCATGATCCACGTGTCCCATGATTGTCACAATTGGAGGACGCTCTTCAAGCTTAGAGGGATCCGCTTCCTCAATCAGCATATCAAGGGCTTCTTCATCGACAGGTTCTTTGATGACGACTTCAATTCCGAAATCGTTTGCGACAAGCTCAATGGCATCTGTATCGATTTCCTGATTGATTGTCGCCATGATCCCCAGGAACAGAAGTTTCTTGATCACTTCGGACGGTTCCCGTTTGATCAGTTTTGACAATTCACCGACCGTCATCGGACCTTCAATTTCAATTGTTTTGGGGCCTTCCGGCTGTTTTGGAGCTTGTGGTTGCGCCTGTCTGGGCTGGTTCCCTTTGCCCGGCTTGTGATGACGATTGGCTTGAGGCCCAATCTGTTTACGGTTATCTTTATTTCCTTGAGGGCTTTGTTTCGGCTTCTTGGCGATACGTTCATCCCTGTTATAGAAACGTGTATCGTCAAGGACCTCCTCAACGATTGCACTGGCTTTTTGGGCATGAGCCACATGGGGACGCTGCCCCTGGCCCTGGCCTTGCGAACGCTGCCCCTGCCCTTGGCCTTGCGAACGCTGCCCCTGCCCTTGGCCTTGCGAACGATGTCCCTGGCCCTGGCCTTGCGAACGCTGCCCCTGGCCCTGGCCTTGCGGACGCTGCCCCTGGCCCTGGCCTTGCGGACGCTGCCCCTGGCCCTGGCCTTGCGGACGCTGCCCTTGGCCCTGGCCTTGCGGACGCTGCCCTTGGCCCTGGCCTTGCGGACGGTTGCCCTGCTCTTTGTTCCGACCATTTTGCGGTCGGCCCTGCTGCTGGGAAGAGCGGTCCTGTTCCCGTTCCTCGTGTTTGGACTGCGCACGGCTTTTCAAATCGGCCATAAAACCTTCCACAGCAGTAATCATGTCTGGATCCATCACGCTCATGTGATTGTTGACTTGTATGTTTAATCGATTCAGGATGGTAATAATCTCTTTGCTGGTCATATTCATTTGTTTGGCGTATTCATACACGCGTAACTTACTCACATGCTTCACCCCCGATTTGTTCCCTTGACAACTGCAAAATCCGTTCTGCAAATCCTTTGTTCACGATTACAACAACAGCCCGCTCGATTTTGCCCAATGCCTTGCCGAGTTCCTCTTTCGAGAAACCTTCCACGATCGGCACATTATAACTGCGGCATTTGTCACGGTACTTTTTTTTGGTGTTAGGGCCCGCATCTTGGGCAACCACGGTCAGCCAAGCCTTGCCTCCGCGAATCTTGGCCATGCAAGAATCGTCTCCCGTTACAACTCCTCCCGCTCTCATTGCCAAACCCAACAAATTCAGCAGCCGGTCATCCATCCGAATTCACCGTTGCCAAATCATTTTCAAGTTGACGGTATACGTCATCCGAAACGGAAGTTTTTAATGAACGATCCAGCGCTTTTTTCTTTCTTGCCGCCTTAAAACATTCGGCGTTTTTGCAGATATAAGCGCCTCTGCCGGCTTTCTTGCCGGTAGGGTCAAGAAACACCCGGTCATCCGGACTGTGCACCACGCGGATCAATTCCCGTTTCGGCTTCATCTCCTGGCAGCCGACACATTTGCGCAATGGGATTTTCTTCTGTACCATGCAAATCCCGTCCTTTATTGTTCAACCTCATGCTCCACATCAAGGTCTTCAGCCCCAGACGTTTGGACAGACTGGGTTTCGCTCTTGATGTCGATCTTGCATCCGGTAAGTTTTGCGGCTAACCGGGCGTTCTGCCCCTCTTTGCCGATAGCCAACGACAGTTGGTAATCAGGCACAATAACGCGGGCCACCTTCTCGTCTTCATCCACTTCCACATTTATCACTTTGGCGGGTGACAAAGCGTTTGCCACAAATTCAGTCAAGTCTTCACTCCATCGCACAATGTCTATTTTCTCGCCTCTCAATTCATTGACGATGGTTTGCACCCGGGATCCGCGCGGACCTACACAAGCCCCGACAGGGTCCACGTCCGGATTCTTGGTATGCACGGCAATTTTGGATCGCTGACCTGCTTCTCTGGACACAGACTTGATTTCAACCACACCGTCGTAAATTTCGGGCACTTCCAGTTCGAACAGCCTTTTCAAAAGTCCCGGATGGGTACGGGAGATCATTACCTGAGGCCCTTTTGTCGTTTTCTCAACCTTTGTGATATAGGTCTTCACTCTATCGTTATGCTTGAACTTTTCTCCGGGTATCACTTCGGTAAAGGGCAGCACCGCTTCGATCTTGCCAAGGTCTACATAGTAGTTCTTTCCGTCTTGGCGCTGCACGACGCCATTGACAATGTCGTCTTCCCGGTCGATAAACTCGGAATAAATCAAGCCTCGTTCGGCTTCCCGAATACGCTGGGTCACAACTTGCTTTGCGGTCTGTGCCGCAATCCTTCCAAAATCGCGCGGTGTCACTTCAATTTCCACAATGTCTCCGATCTGCAGACCGGGATCAATTTGTTCGGCCGCATCAAGGGAGATTTCCAGCCTCGGGTCTTCGGGATCTTCCACAACTTGCTTGCGGGCAAACACCCGCACATCTCCTCTCAGTCTGTCAATATCCACCCGTACATTGGCTGCCGAATTAAAGTTTCGCTTGTACCCGGAGATTAAGGCAGCTTCGATGGCTTCAATGAGCACTTCTTTCTTGATCCCTTTTTCTCTTTCAAGCTGTTCCAGTGCTTCGATAAAATCGACATTCATAGAACCGCTTCTCCTCCTTTTTTAAAACACAGACAATCGAGCCTGCGCTATTTTGTTAAAAGGTATTTCATATTTCTTGCGGACCGTTTTATGCAATTCATTTACGATGAGCAATTCACCGTCGTAATGAACCAGCTCGCCGACAAATTCCTTCTTCCCTTCAAACGGCTCATAGGTCGTGATATGTACCTTTTTGCCAATCGCTTTTTCATAATCAGCCGGCTTCTTTAAAGGCCGTTCCGCACCTGGAGAGGAAACTTCGAGGAAGTAGCTGGTCGGAATCGGATCCACTTCGTCCAGCTTTGCAGACAGCACCTCGCTCACCCTCCCGCAGTCTTCAATATCAACTCCGCCGGGCTTGTCAATGAAGACACGAAGAAACCAATTCGCCCCTTCTTTTGCGTACTCCACGTCAACCAGTTCGAGTCCTTCCTGCTGAACAATGGGTGCGGCAAGCTGTTCAACGATGTCTACAACTTTCTCCTTGGACATGTAACCCCTCCTGGGTAATGGCTTTAACCCTTATATAATATCGAAAGAGTGGGTTTCCCCACTCTCGAAGATCGAAAATATCTCCTAATTTACCCATCCAATTATAACACGGAGCTGCAAAGGCTGCAACTTTTGGCTAAAACAGACTCAGTTGATTCGTTTCCGGCAAGTCCTTCAAACACCCGAATCCCTGCAGCAGTTCAATCACCGTTTTGGACGCCCGTGAACGTTGCTGCAAATCTTCCACAGACAGAAGAGGCCCTTGTTCCCTTGCTGCCACAATTCCTTTGGCAGCAGATTCTCCCACACCTGCCAAAGCACCAAATGGAGGCAGCAATCCATCTTCCATCACCAGGAACCTGGTTGCATCCGATTTGTACAAATCAAGCGGATAGAACTTATAACCCCTGGCGGTCATTTCAAGTGCCATTTCCAACACCGTCAGCAGTGCTTTCTCCTTAGGAGTCGCGTTGATGCCTTTTCCTTCGATTTCCTCGATTTTCTTCCAGATTGCCTGATAGCCCTGGCACATTAACTCAAGGTCGAAATCATCCGCCCGAACCGTAAAGTAAGTGGCGTAAAATTCCAGCGGACGATGCACCTTGAACCAGGCGATCCGGACAGCCATCAGGACATAAGCGGAAGCATGGGCTTTCGGGAACATATACTTGATCTGCTTGCAGGACCAAATATACCAATCCGGCACTCCGAACGACTTCATATATTCTTCGTCTTCCGGCGTTACTCCTTTCCCTTTCCGGACCGATTCCATAATCTTGAACGCACGTCCCGGGTCCAATCCCTGATAGATCAAATAAACCATAATGTCATCCCGGCATCCGATTACATCCGACAGTTTACAGATCCCTTTGCGAATCAATTCCTGGGCGTTGTTCAACCAAACGTCGGTACCGTGCGACAATCCCGAGATCTGAACCAGTTCGGCAAAAGTGCTTGGTTTCGTGTCTTCCAGCATCTGCCGAACAAATTTGGTGCCAAATTCCGGAATGCCGTAGGTCCCCGTTTTGGAACGAATCTGTTCCGGTGTTACCCCCAGGGCTTCCGTGCCGCTGAACAATGACATGACCTTCGGGTCATCGACGGGAATCTTTTTCGGGTCCAACCCCGTTAAGTCCTGCAGCATCCGGATGACGGTCGGATCGTCATGCCCCAGGATGTCGAGTTTCAACAGATTATCATGAATCGAATGGAAATCAAAATGAGTCGTCCGCCATTCGGAACTGCTGTCATCAGCCGGATACTGAATGGGACAGCAATCGTAAATATCCATGTAGTCAGGCACTACGATGATGCCTCCCGGATGCTGCCCGGTGGTTCGCTTGATCCCCGTACAGCCGTTGACAAGGCGCGCCACTTCCGCACTTCGCAGTGTTTTGCCTTTCTCCTCGGCATACTTCTTCACATAACCGAAGGCTGTTTTCTCGGCAACAGTAGCAATCGTTCCCGCTCTGTACACGTAATCCTCGCCGAACAGTTCCTGTGTGTATTTATGGGCGCGAGGCTGGTATTCCCCCGAGAAGTTCAAGTCGATATCCGGAACCTTGTCCCCTTTAAAACCAAGGAACGTCTCAAACGGAATGTCTTGACCGTCCTTGTTGAGTTTGCTGCCGCATTGCGGACATTCCTTGTCCGGCAAGTCAAAACCGGAACCCACCGATCCATCCGCTATAAACTCGCTGTATTTGCATGAAGGACAAAGATAATGCGGCGGCAACGGATTGACTTCCGTAATATCAGAGAAAGTGGCAACCAGCGACGAGCCCACCGATCCCCGGGAACCGACCAGGTAGCCGTCTGCTAACGATTTCTTCACAAGTCTTGATGAAATCAGATAAATTACGGCAAACCCGTGAGTTATTATGGAGGTCAGTTCTTTCTCCAACCGTTTCTCCACAATCTCCGGAAGCGGATCCCCATACAAGCGGTGTGCCGTTTCATAACACATGGCGCGCAACTCGTCGTCCGCCCCTTCAATGATCGGGGTATACAGCTTGTCGGGAATGGGACTGACGTCTTCAATCTGGTTGGCAATCCACTGCGGGTTGTCCACCACAATCTGTTTGGCTGTATCCTCTCCCATATGGGAAAAAGCGGCCAGCATCTCGTCGGTAGTCATGAAGTAAAGCGGCGGTTGGTCACCAGCCTGCGAGTCCCCCACCGATTGAAGGAAAATATCACGGTAGATTTCGTCTTCCGGATTCAGGAAGTGCACGTCGCCGGTGGCAACTACAGGTTTGTCCAACTGCTTCCCTATCTCAATGATTTGGTTGTGGTAATCTTTCACCGATTCCAAAGACGAGATAGACTCGTTCTTCAAGAGCGGCTTGTAATGGCCCAGCGGCTGGATTTCCAGATAATCGTAAAAATCGGCTATCTCGGTCAGCTCCTGTTGATTCTTGCCGCGAAGAATCGCCTGGAACAGTTCCCCGTTCTGGCAGGCCGTCCCCACCAGCAGCCCTTCCCGGTATTTCACCAGCAAACTGCGTGGCACACGGGGATGGCGGTAAAAATACTTGACGTGGGATTCCGAAACGATTTTGTACAGATTCTTCAATCCGGTCTTGTTCTTCACCAATAGGGTGGCATGAAAGGGCCGGATCTTCGTATAATCAATGTTTCCGTCGTTTTCGTTTAATTGGGACAGCCGTTCAATTCCCCGCTCCCTCATATCCTTCAGCATATGCTGGAAGACCTTTGCCGTGGCTATCGTATCGTCCAGGGCGCGGTGGTGGTTAACCAGTTCCACGCCAAATTTTTGCGTTAACGTTTTGAGCCGATAATTTTTCTCGGACGGATACAGTTTGCGTGCAAGGGGAAGCGTGTCCAGAACGGGATTGGTCCATTCCGACATTCCAACGCGGGATGCGCAAACGGAAATAAAACCAAGATCAAATTCGGCGTTATGCGCCACCAGTACAGCGTCTTCCACGAATTCGCGGAATTTCGCCAGGGCTTCCGCGAGTTTCGGTTGTCCCTTCACCATCTCATTTGTGATGCCTGTCAGTTCGGTAATCTTGTCGGAAATCTCCGTTTCCGGGTCAATCAACGTGGTCCACTGGTCAATAATCTCCGACCCTTTCATCTTGACGGCGGCTATCTCGATCAACGTGTTTTCGGCGGCATTCAACCCGGTGGTTTCCGTGTCAAACACCACATAAGGCGTGTTGTCGTCAATCCGGTAATTGTTTTCATCCGTCAGCTTGTAGATAATGGGCACCCCGTCATCCACAACGTAGGCTTCCAGACCCAGGATGCACTTGATGCCCGCCTTTTTGGCGGCACTATATGCCTCAGGGAAAGATTGAACGACACCGTGGTCCGTGATGGCAACGGCAGAGTGTCCCCATTTGGCAGCCTGTGACACCAGGTCCTTCACAGGTGTTACCCCGTCCAGGGAACTCATCTGGGTATGAAGATGAAGCTCCACTCTTTTTTCCGGCGCCGTGTCAACACGCTTCGGGGGATCGATCTCAAACAGATCCTGGGCGATCAACACCAATTCTTTTGCAAAAGTGTCAAACTGCACAGATCCCCGCACATGCACCCATTTGTTGTCCGTCAGCAGTTTCAGCGCGTCCAGCGATTTGCCCTCTTTGGCAAAGATCTTGCACATTATGGAATCCGTGTTGTCCGTCAGGTTAAATTGAAAAAGAGTTCGTCCGCTTGCCAATTCCCTCGTTTCCAATCCGAAGACCCGTCCTTTGACCGCCACTTTCCTCATTTCATCGCCGATCAGGCGGATCTCGGTAAGGGGATCGTCAATCTCCTTGCCGATGGCCAGTTTCTGCGGCACTTGTGCATCGGGGGCGGCCTGTTCCTCTTTTTCCTTCGTTTCTTCGGCTATCGCCTGGCGCATTTGTTCAACCAGCGTCTGCTCTTCTTCCATCGTTTTCTGACGGATGGATTCCACTTTCTCCCGGGCCAGTTCGTCCAATTGAAAGCGGACTTGCACCGACAGGCCGACTTCCTCGCGAAACCATCTTTCAATCGCCGAGGAAACCCCTTTTTTGTGCATGTGATCGACCGAAAGCTGGTTCATTAGAGCCAGGATGATCTGATTTCCGGCAACTGTTCGCTCCGCCTGCTTGAGCGCGCTGGCAGACACAGGGTCGCTGCCGAAAACCCTCTCCAGGCAAAGATTCCAGTATTGGTCGATCCATTCCCGAATGTCCTCCGGTTCGCTCGGGTAGCGAAACCGGGTTTTGACGGATGCCTGAATCGGCAGTCTGGTCGCAAGACCATCCGCCACCTGTTGATAGACATGTGACGGAAGACGGTCCGGCACTGCAAAACATATTACAATTTGCCGCTTTGACCGCGACACGATCACTTTCTCGATGAACACCCGCTCTGTGAAGTCCAACAAAGCGGGGTCCTTCCATCCTATCATTTCACTGAATGCGGAAAGACGTTTCCCGGTAGTTTCAACTAAGCTCACAAAAGGTAAACCTCCTATTTTCCCATGACTCGAAAAATCTCCCAGTACATCTTCATCCGCGCAGCGGTGCCACGCATCCAGCCCAATTTCTCTTCTTTCATTTTTTGCGTCAAATCGTGCAGAATCACTTCCGCTACCGGCAACCTCAACCGGCGGACGTGCCTTGTCAATGCCAGGTCCACACCAAACCGGGTCGTTTGCAAATCCGGCATACTCTCCAGCAATTCACGGCGCAGCACTCGCTGCCCGGTAATGGACGGAGCAATCCTTTGAGCCCAATCGGTTCGCAGACGACCGGAAGCGAACAACCCCATGGACATGGCCGCTTCTCCATCCAATACGGGTTGTGCCAGCAGCCTTACATGACGGGGCTGCAAACCGACCAGATCCGCATCCAACAAGGTGAGAAAAGGGGTCCCGCTTGCCTTAACCCCGGCAGCAATGGCCCCCCCTTTCCCCTGATTCTCTTCCAACCGGATCACTTTGACCCCAAACTTCGATGCCACTTCTGCCGTTGAATCGGAAGAACCGTCATCCACCACAATAATTTCCTGAAAATCGGGCATTTCCGCAACAATTCGCAATACCTGGGGAATGTTGGCGGCTTCGTTGTAAGCGGGAACAATCAACGTGTTCACGTTGACTCCTCCATTCTGGAATATTCCCGGGACCCCAAAAACCAAATGCAGAATTCGGGGCAGAATCTCTCCCAAAAGCAACCCTTTACTTGCTTTCCTTCACCAGTTTCACGATGCGATCCATTGCTTCCTCGATGGAAAGATCCATCGATTCGCTTTGTGCCCGCTCTTTATATTCGACACGGCCCTCGCCAGCTCCTTTTCCGACGGTCAGCCGAATCGGAATTCCGGTCAGATCGGAATCTTTGAACTTGACGCCGGGGCGCTCATCCCTGTCATCCATAAGCACTTCCACGCCAGTTTGCCGCAGGCGGTCGTACAACTCTTCAGCCACCTTGATCTGCGCTTCGTCTTTGACGGACACGGGGATCAAATGCACATGGAAAGGAGCAACCGCTACCGGCCAGATCATGCCGTTGTCATCGTGGCTTTGTTCCACAATGGCAGACAGGACACGGGACACGCCGATCCCGTAGCATCCCATGATCATGACCTGCTCCTTGCCATTGGCGTCCAAATACTTGGCCCCGAGTTTTTCCGAATACTTGGTTCCCAGTTTAAACACATGGCCAACTTCAATTCCGCGGTAGAATTTCAACGTGCCGCTGCAGCGGGGACATCTGTCGCCTTCCAACACGTTGCGGAAATCCCCCGTTTTCTCAACCGGGAAATCACGGCCGGGCCGAACGTTGCGCAAATGGTAATCCTGTTCATTGGCACCTGCAATTCCTGCTTGCATGGAGGCAACTTCCCTGTCAACCAGAACCGGAATCTTCAATCCGACAGGTCCGGCAAAACCTACAGGCGCACCTGTCACTTGCCTTGTGGTTTCCGGGTCTGCCAATTCCACATTGGTGGCGCCCAGGTAATTTTTTACCTTAACCTCGTTGGCATCATGGTCGCCCCTGACGAGAACCGCTACGGGTTGACCGTCCGCCAGATAAATCAGCGTCTTGATAAACCGATCCGCACTTACCCCCAGAGATTCCGTGAGCTGTTCAATGGTACGGATGTTTGGCGTATGAAACTTCTCATGTTCACCAACAGCCACTTCCCGGTACTCCGAAACGCCCGGACCCGCTTCCGCTTTTTCCAGGTTGGCAGCGTATTCACACTGGGTGCACGTTGCAATTGTATCTTCCCCGATGTCTGCCAGAGCCATGAATTCGTGAGTTCCGCCCTCGCCCCCAATGGCGCCCGCATCAGCTTCCACCGCGCGAAAATTGAGGCCGCACCGGGTAAAGATACGGGTATAGGCGTCATACATCGCCCAATAAGACTTGTCCAACCCTTCCCAGTCCAGATCAAACGAATAGGCATCTTTCATCAGGAATTCCCGTCCACGCAGCAGTCCAAATCTTGGACGGCGCTCATCGCGAAACTTGGTTTGGATCTGGTACAAATTAATGGGCAATTTCCGGTAGGAACGGATTTCATTTCTGACAAGAGTGGTAACAACTTCTTCATGGGTGGGCCCCAACGCAAACTCCCGTTCATGCCGGTCATGAAGCCGGATCAATTCAGGACCGTATACCTGGTATCGACCGGATTCCTGCCACAATTCGGCAGGCTGCATCGCGGGCATCAAAATCTCCTGGGCACCGGCACGATCCATTTCTTCTCTGACAATTGATTCCACTTTCCGCAATACCCGCCATCCCAAAGGCAAATATGTATAGATTCCTGCAGCCAATTGACGGATGAAGCCGGCGCGCAACATCAGCCGGTGGCTGATGGTTTCCGCTTCCGCCGGTGCCTCACGGAGCGTGGGCAACAAATATGTACTTTGTCGCATGTCCAATCCTCCTGTACATCTTCATAATCGTTTCGTTATTGAACAGCCAACCTGTAAGCCGCCAAGCGTGCCCATTCATCAAGGTGAAGAATTTCTTCCAAATCCGGCTTCGAGACTGGGGTGTGCTGCTCCATCACCGACATCAGAATTCTTTCGATATCCAGAAAACCAATTTTCCCTTGCAGGAACAATTCCACCGCAGCTTCGTTGGCTGCATTCAACACTGCCGGCATGCTCCCCCCCGTCCTGCCTGCTTCATAGGCAAGACCCAGCACCGGAAAGCGAACCAGATCCGGTTCCAGAAACGTCAGAGTGCCCACCTTCAGCAGGTCAAGGGACGGCCAATTTGCCTCCAGTCTGTCAGGATAAGACAGGGCATATTGGATCGGCACCCGCATATCGGGTGTCCCCAATTGGGCAAGAACCGAACGATCTTGAAACTCCACCAGAGAATGGATGATACTTTGCGGATGAATCAATACCTCAATCCGATCGTAAGGAATACCAAACAACCAGTGAGCCTCAATGACTTCCAGACCTTTATTCATCAACGTTGCGGAATCAACGGTAATCTTCGCACCCATGGACCAATTTGGATGGGCCAGCGCATCTTCCCGGGTCGCCCGGGCCATTTCCTCACGGGTCTTGTCCCGAAAGGATCCGCCTGAAGCGGTAAGAAGAATGCGTCTTACTTCCGATGCTTTCCCGCCATGCATACATTGAAAAATAGCCGAGTGCTCACTGTCAACCGGCAGGATCCGCGTCCCCCGACCGGCTGCCAGCTCCGTTACCAAATGTCCTGCAGCAACAAGGGTTTCTTTGTTGGCCAGAGCAATGTCCTTCCCCGCCGATACGGCGGCCAGTGTCGGACGCAGCCCCACAGTGCCCACCACTGCGGTAACCACTAGATCCGCTTCAGAAACGGTTGCCACCGTCTGCAGACCAGTATGTCCCGCTTCCACCTGCAAGCGGGTGCCGTATCTTTCTTTTACCTGAACAGCCAGTTCCGGTGTCGCAACAGACACGATTGCCGGTTGAAACCTGTCAATCTGCTCAAACAGCACGGGCAGATTCGAACCTGCGGCCAGGGCGATCACTTCAAATTGTTCCGGGAGACTTGCGACCACATCCAAAGTTTGGATCCCGATGGAACCGGTGGAACCCAGGATTGCCAGCTTCTTTTTTGTCATGTGTCACCTCAAAATCGAAACCATACAACTAAATGATAAGCAATTGGGGCGGCAAACAGCAAGCTGTCAAACCGGTCCAACACCCCGCCGTGACCTGGCAGTATGGCGCCAGAATCCTTTACGTCAAGCGAACGCTTGATTCCCGATTCGACAAAATCGCCGATTTGACCGGCAACTGAAACAGTTAACGCAAGAATCCCCCACTGCAGAATCTGATGTTGTTCCCCGCCAATCCAACAAAAGAGGATGCCGACCAGCACTGCCGCCAGCGCACCTCCGACGGAGCCGGAAACCGTTTTATTCGGGGAAATGGACGGCCAGATCTTAGGCCCTTTCAATGTCCGTCCGACAAAGAAAGCCCCGATATCTGTCGCCCATATGGAAAACAGCACGAACAGAAACAGGATCAGTCCGTCAGGAAGATCCCTGAGTTGAAGAACATAATGAAGCGACAGTCCAAGATAGACGGTGCCGACAAGAATATGGGACATATCACGGAAGGTGTAACGATTTTTCATAAGTACCGTCATGATCAAAAATCCGTAGACGATCCACAGCAACAAGGAAGGACGTGCCAGCAGCCAATCCATCCCGTAAACCAGCCATGTTGCAGTCAAGGCAAAACCGGCCAGGGATGGAATTTCAAAAAAATTGTACCCCTTCATCCGGAGCAGCTCGGCGAACCCAATGAGACCCAACAGGGTGATCAAGCCAGCAAACCATATGCCTCCAAGGAAGACGATAGCCAAAAATGCAGCACCGCCAATAATGCCGGTCAGAACTCTCTGGTACAGATTGCGGTTCACTTATTTCAGTCCTCCAAAACGTCGACCACGTTTTTTATATGCGCGAATAGCCTCGTAGAAGTGTTCCTTCTTGAAATCGGGCCATAACACATCCGTAAACCAAAGTTCCGTATAGGCACATTGCCAAAGCAAAAAATTGCTGAGTCTCAGTTCTCCGCTGGTTCGGATCAAAAGATCCGGATCCGGTATACCTTCAGTCAACAACCTGGAGTTTAACTCCTCCTCATCGATATCCTCAATCGCCAGAACTCCGGAACGCACATCCTCTGCAATGGATTTGATCGCCTCAAGGATCTCGCTACGGCTCCCGTAGTTCAGGGCAATGTTCAGCAACATGCCTGTATTGTCTGCCGTCTTCTCAACAGCTTCTTCCACGGCAGACCTTGTGTGATCGGGCAGCGCCTTTGTATCGCCCAATATTTGAATTCTAATATTGTTTTCCTTTAATGTTTCAAGTTCCAGCAGAAGAAATTCTTGCGGCAAGCGCATTAAAAAGTCAACTTCCTGCTCCGGACGTTTCCAGTTCTCTGTTGAAAACGCGTACAGCGTCAGAATGCGGATGCCAATTTCATTCGCCGCACGGGTGATGTTTTTGACACTTTCCATCCCCGCCCTGTGTCCCGCTATCCGCGGCAATCCCCGTTTCTTTGCCCAACGGCCGTTGCCGTCCATGATAACCGCCACATGATAGGGAATGCCGTCCGCGGTCAAATCATCGATTCCTGCAGGTTCCTTACGCAAAAAAAAGTTCTTTAGGTTCATCTCGTCAGTCCCCCGGATAAAAAAGGCCAACATGAAAAGAAAACTTGGCTTTCGCCAAGTCCTGACGCAGGCAGGTTATACTTCCATGATTTCCTGTTCTTTGGCAGCAAGCAATTTGTCAATTTCGCCAATGTAACGATCGGTTGCATGCTGCACTTTCTCCTGGGTGCGGCGGCTGTCATCCTCAGAGAGGTCACCCGATTTTTCCATTTTTTTAATTTCATCGTTAATATCCCTGCGAATGTTTCGAACAGCCACGCGGGATTCTTCCGCCATTTTCTTCGCCATCTTGGCTAATTCCTGACGGCGTTGTTCGGTCAGCGCAGGGATGGCAATGCGAATTACGGAACCGTCGTTGGTCGGGGTCAGTCCCAGATCTGCCTTGATAATCGCTTTTTCAATTGCTGACAATGCTCCTTTATCCCAAGGAGTAATGACGAGAAGTCTCGGTTCCGGGGCATTGACGCTTCCCAACTGGTTGATCGGCATGGTGGAGCCGTAATATTCAACTTGTACCTTGTCGAGGAGTGCGGGATTCGCGCGTCCCGCACGAATTGTAGCAAACTCTTTCCGCAAGTTTGCAATGGCTTTGTCCATTCTTTCATCCATACTTTTCATCAAATCTTGAATCATTTCTGTTCCCTCCGTACTACGGTTCCGATATCTTCACCCATAATGACCCGTTTGATATTTCCTTCTTCCGAAATATTGAACACAATAATCTTCATGTCGTTGTCCATGCAAAGGGAAATCGCGGTTGAATCCATGACGCCAAGCCCTTTATTGAGAACTTCCAGGTAGGACAATTCCTGGTATTTCACGGCATCCGGATTGGTTCGCGGGTCTGCGTCATACACTCCGTCCACTTTGTTCTTGGCCATCAGGATCACTTCTGCCTCAATTTCGGCGGCTCTCAAGGCAGCCGTCGTATCTGTCGAGAAGAACGGGTTCCCGGTGCCAGCTGCAAAGATGACTACCCGCTTCTTCTCCAGATGGCGAATCGCCCGTCTCCTTATGTAGGGTTCGGCTACCTGCCGCATCTCAATTGAGGTTTGGACACGGGTTTGCACCCCTTTGTTCTCAAGAGCGTCCTGCAAAGCCAGTGCATTGAGCACGGTTGCCAGCATTCCCATATAATCGGCTGTAGCCCGGTCCATTCCCTGGGAGCTTCCGGCCACTCCACGCCAAATATTCCCACCGCCTACAATAATCCCAACCTCTGTTCCCAATTCCACAATTTCTTTGATTTGGGAGGCGGTCGAATGAATCACCGCGGCGTCAATTCCATATCCGGCCGGACCTGCAAGTGCTTCCCCACTCAACTTAAGCACCACTCGTTTGTACTTGGGCTGAAGCATCTCCCATCCTCCACTTCCATGTAAAAATTCTACAAAAAGAAAATTACTCCTGCCAGAAACCGGAACCCCACCATCACAAAAAAGTTTTCAGGGTTGCCAGGTTGGAAAAAAGGGAACACGCCTCTGTGTTCCCTATTCAGGTTCTTGTTAGATTTTCGCTTGTGCGAGTACCTCTTCCACAAAGTTGTCCTGCTTCTTCTCGAGACCCTCACCCATTTCAAAACGTGCAAAACGCCGGATGGAAATATTTTCACCAATCTTTGCAATCTTTTCGCTGACCAGTTCCTGGATGGTTTGGTCAGGATTCTTAACAAACGGCTGTTCCAACAGGCAAGTATCTTTGAAGAACTTGTCGATCCGGCCTTCCACGATCTTGTCCACAATTTTTTCCGGCTTGCCCTCGTTCAGGGTTTGTGCACGCAGAATGGATTTTTCTTTCTCCACATCTTCTGCCGGAACTTCTTCGCGGCGTACATACAGAGGCTTGGCAGCCGCAATGTGCATAGCCACATCTCTTACAAAGGAACGAAACTCTTCGGTTTTTGCGACAAAGTCAGTCTCACAGTTCACTTCGACCAACACACCAATCTTTCCGCCCATGTGTATGTAGGATTCGACAATGCCTTCCGCTGCGATGCGGCCGGCTTTCTTTGCTGCCGCAGCCAGTCCTCTTTCCCGCAGGATTTCAACAGCTTTTTCCATGTCTCCATTGGCTTCGGTCAACGCTTTCTTGCAATCCATCATGCCGGCGCCGGTTCTTTCCCGAAGCACTTTAACATCATTTGCTGAAATACTCATTGAAAAACCCTCCTTATGTACAAATCATGCCCATTCGTGAGCAAGTGACATACAAAAGGGGTGCCAGGGTCGTCCAACCCTACCGCACCCCTCATAAATCTTAGGCAGTTTGTTCGTCGTTGTCAGATCCGCCCTGTGTGCCTTCAATGATTGCATCCGCAATCTTGGCAGTCAAGAGCTTAACGGCACGAATGGCATCATCGTTGCCAGGGATCACGTAATCAATTTCGTCGGGATCGCAGTTTGTGTCAACGATTCCGACAATCGGGATACCCAGTTTGCGGGCCTCCGCAACCGCAATTCGCTCCTTGCGCGGATCGATGATGAAGAGTGCGCCCGGCAGGCTCTTCATGCCTTTGATTCCGCCGAGGAACTTTTCGAGACGTTCCATTTCTTTCTTCAATTGAATAACTTCTTTCTTTGGCAGAACATCAAACGTTCCGTCCTCTTGCATACGTTCCAATTCGTGCAGTCGTTCAATCCGCTTGCGGATGGTGCCGAAGTTGGTCAGCGTACCGCCCAACCAACGCTGGTTCACATAGAACATGCCGGAACGTTCCGCTTCTTCTTTCACGGAGTCCTGAGCCTGTTTCTTGGTTCCCACAAACAGCATGGTCTTGCCCTCTGCTGCGAGATCGCGAACAAAATTGTACGCTTCCTCTACTTTCTTGACCGTCTTTTGCAGGTCAATGATGTAAATACCGTTACGTTCGGTGAAGATGTAGCGAGACATCTTGGGGTTCCAACGGCGTGTCTGATGGCCGAAATGAACACCCGCCTCCAGAAGCTGCTTCATGGAGATAATCGCCATATCCTCTACCTCCTTTCAAATGGTTAGTTTCCTCCGCTGCCGTCATCCCGCACGAAATCAACGCATCCTTGTGCGTCGCACCATTCGATAGGTCTTAGCAACGTGTGTAGTAACACCAAGTGATACTATAACATAGCGAGCAAAAATCGCGCAAGAAAAAACGACAAAAAAATGAGCCACTTCACTGTGGCTTTCTTTCAACCGTCACAATACCTGCTGGATTGCCAGTTTCTTGGCCCTTCTGAACGGAAGCGGGGGAAGGCTGCTGTAAAGATTTGAGCATATCAGAGGCAGCGAATAAAAGTGCGGACACAATAAACCCAACACCCAACCCCATAAGAAAGTTCCGATTTTGGATCATACCGCATCCCCCTGCTTGATCAGGCTGGTGATCATTTGAATTTCCCCCATTCCAATGCCGGTGTCCTTGGCAATTTGTTCGGGCGAACGGCCTTCCCGCAGCATGGTTACAACACGGCTGTAATGTTCATTAAATACAATGGCGGGTGTTGTTTCGGTCTTTTTGGTTGTTTTTCGGGATTTGCTTTTTTGTTCCAGTTGGTCCACTCTTGCTTCCAATTCAGCAATCCGTTCCCGGTTTTCGGCTGTCTCGTTCTGGAGATCCGTCTGCAATTGCTTGATCGTTTGAATCAGATACTCGTTTTCTCTTTCCAACTCATCCATGAATGCCTGCAGACTGGTCTCCAGTTCCTTGTCCCGGGAGATGCCTGCAGCATCCGGTTTTCCTTTAACGACAGCATATAGAATGGCAGCAATACCGAGAAGCGATACAAACAGAAACATCTTTAGGTCCACTGTACTTCTCCTCTTAAAACAGGATGTTTTATCCCGCGTTGACCGCATGGACGCGGTCGCTCTTAGCGGGGTATCCTCTGCTGATGTATTCCATCACTCGCTTAGTTTTACACCCTGAAGTCCACATTTTTCCCTTTGTAGGGATGTTTGGTTTCCTGCTGCTGACGCTCTTTCTTTCGCCGCTTTTCGTTACGGTTCCGTTGCCTGGGACCCGATTGGCCCTCCTGGTTCGCAACCGCCCGGTTCTCGTCGGGACTGACAGGTCTTTGCAAATCACGCTCTGCCTTTTGCTGCATCACCTGTTCAAATAGGCCCTGCTGGTTCAAATGCTGCTGCTGTAACTGCTGATGGATTTTGGCAACTTCTGAAACTTTTGGCAAAGCGACTTGGAGTTCGATGTTGCGGTGGGTCATTTGCCCTTCACCTCACTCTGATCGCTCATAGATATCTCAATATCCAACGTTACAGCGGCACTGTCCTTATCTCAGCGTCTTTGATAACAAACGCTGCCCGGGAAATGGAATCACGCACAAAATATGAGTAATTGGAGATCGTTATTTTTACGCCGGAATACACCGTGTCGAAAACATTTACACGTGCGCCTTTGACTTCTTGCAGCAGAATTTCGATTTCGGAACGGCGAAGCATGAATTCCTCTTCTTCCACTTTGTAATGCTCGTGGGTCATCTTCAGTTTCTGAAGGAGTGCCGCCTTGTCAGGAGGAAGGTGACCGCCCATTCCTGCCATATTTTCAAGAAGAGCAATCGCTTTCTGGGTTTTATCCACATTCTTGTGCAGTTCTTTCAGTGATTCATGAATGGCGTTAAGTTCAGAACGCAGGTGGGGATGCACACCAACTTCAACCTCAGTTGGCGTTGCCATGGGAGAACCCAGAACACGAGTGACAACCTCTTCTCCGGCTCTGACAATGCCGCCGACGATGACAGCCTTGCGGCCTTCCATGACAATCTTTAAACCGGCACTGACATTGCTGTGCATGATGCTTTCCCCCACCAGGCAATTGCCTCCTACATCAACCACAGCGTTTTGGATAAATGGGGTCTTCAGGTTCCCTCCCGCCTTTACGAACCCTTTGAGTCGTCCCTGAACACCGCCGCGGATTGTTACATTGCCGCCTGCTTCAATCATTGCGGCATCCACATAGCCCTGCACTTCGATGTCGCCTTCCGCTTTGATTTTGAATCCTGGCTGCACATTCCCATTAACTCTAACGGAACCGCTGAATTCAATATTGCCCACAGAAAAGTCCACATCTTTTTGCACCACAAACTCTTCCAAGACGTGGATCTTGTTCTCTTTCGGGATATAAACCACATGTCCGTCTTTCTCCGCTTTCAAGACACAGCCGTCTTCTTCGATTACCGTGTTGCGACCTTGCGGCAGACGATAGTCTTTGCCCTTCTTTGCAGGGAGTGGATGGCCGTTAACACCCAAACCGTCCTGACCGTCGGTGGGAGGAATACGCCTGGCAAGCAATTGGCCTTTAACAACAGTTTGCACAGAACCCATATCAAAATAATCGACTCTGCCGTTTTCAAGGATTTTGGGTCTGTGCTCTCCGTCCACCTCTATATAAATCTCGATCTGGGCGTCTTTGCCGTTCACCGGCGGTTTTCCTTTGGCAATCCGCACGCGCTCCTTTACATAAGAGCCGGGACTGATTGCAATCTGTTGGCAAACCACGGGGTCAATGCCAAATTGAATTCCGTTTTGCCTGATAAATTCCTGCAACCCTTCGGGAGACAGGCACAAACCTTCCGGGGGGGCGGAATCCAAGAGAAGAGAGCCAAAGAGGCCTCCTTCCTCAAGTAGCACTTTTGCATTCCTGCTCCAGTAACTTCTTTCATCCATGTCTTCCATAGTCAATCCCCCCTTTTTTTATCTATTTGAACTCATGTTTCCTCCGGCTCAGGGCGCCTCGCATTCTGCAGATTGCCTTTGCGTGAAGCTGCGAAACTCTGGCGGATGTGACCCCCAATATATCGGCAATTTCTTTGACAGACATCTCTTCATAATAATACAACGCGACAACCAGCTTTTCCTTCTCAGGCAGACGGGCAATTGTCTGCTCAAGCACCCTTCGCAATTCTTCCCGCGTCAGAATCTGGCCCGGGTCCTCCGCTGCCGGGTCGGGCAGAAAATCGTAAAATCCGTGTTCCTCACCCGATACATGCACCGCTTCCTCCAGGGAAAAGACGGCACCTGCCGATATCTGGGAGATGCGCTTATGATATTCGTCCATACTGATCCCTAAGTACCCGGCTATTTCCTCGTCAGTTGCAGATTCCACTTTTTGATATTCGACCGTTTCAAATGCCCGTTCAATCTCTTTTTTCCATTGGCGAACCTGGCGGGGAACCCAGTCCATCTCTCGAAGCCCGTCCAAAACAGCGCCCCGGATTCTCCAGGTGGCAAATGTTTCGAATTTTACCCCTTTATCGGCTTCGAACCGCTCAATCGCCCCAATCAAACCTACCGTACCCATGCTGATCAGGTCCTCACGTGACACATGGGCAGGCAAACCTTTGGCTACCCGGTTAACGACTTGGTGAACGAGAGGCAAGTGTTTTTCAATCATCTCGTTCATCTTCGTCCACCTCCGTTATTCGCTCATTGCTCTGACTGCTCGTGCCAAGTTTTGTGCCTGAGCGTCATGCATCTCCGTTTGCTCACCTATTATCCAAGGTTGAAAATCGGCGGCGGAAGGAGGAGTATCGATAGCTTCCGGTGGAATTGACACGTCAAACCGGCTTCCCGAAACGGGTGGATCCCCTGTTTCTTCCGTTGGGTTCGACGTTTTTGTCTCCACTGTCGCCGTGAGGAAAGATTGAATCGCCCAGGCAATGACCATAATCAAAACAAACCCGAGTACGCCCCGTTTCAGGTTTGTCATGAGAAGATTGCCTGCAGCAAAACTGGAGGCAAAGGAAATAAGGAACCCAATGCCTCCCGCTGCCCACATGAATCTGGTATTTTTGTTCCGTTTTGCTTTCTTCATAGGACTTTAACCCCCTGAGTAACGGTTCGAACCGTCAGACTTCCGTCCACAGAGGAAAAATCGATGGTTCTTCCGGAGTTCCCGCCGGTGTCTTCCGCTTTAAGAGGGATCTTCAACTGCTGTAATGTCTCTTTAACCGCTTCCACATTGCGGGGACCAACCCGAATCAGGTCACTTTGATTCTGGGTTGTAAACATCTGGGCCCCGCCGGCGATCTTGGCGATCATGCGGGTTGCATTGGCCCCTTTTTGCTGCATTTTCATTACCAAAAGCGGGATTGCGGTATCTGCAAATTTTGCGGGATTCTCCACATCCGGTTTTCCTGCCGTTGGAAGCATGACATGGGCAAGACCTGCCACTTTTGATGACATATCAATAATTGCGACCCCGACACAGGAACCCAACCCAACTGTACGGAGAACGTCCGGTTCGGAGGCCACATTCAGATCAGCCATTCCAACCTTGATGATATTCAAGCGAACTCAACTCCCAACGCTTTGAATATCAATTCCACCGAACCGGGATCCGGCAGGAAGAAAAAGTGACTGTCCACATTTTTGTCACCTTGCCAAAACTCAGTATCAACAACCAGCGCCACATCGCTTTCCATTCCGATATGCATCAATACAGCGTTAAT